>CAMKAB010000009.1 GCA_946410375.1 uncultured Spirochaetaceae bacterium | reverse complement strand
GATTGGGTTGATATGTATGATAATCAAATGAATAATTTATGGGAAAAAGGTTTGCATTCACATTATAATGGGGAGGAGAAAGAATCCTTTAAGGATGCTGAATCTCTTAAAAAAGAGCTTGACCGTTGTTGCGGGACTTACATTTAATCACTTACCCCGTAAAAAATTTTTTAAATTCGTTGACAATATTTTTAGTCTGTGCTATTTTGTGCAAGGTGCTTTGCGCGGGTGTTCCCTAAAAACGCCTAAAACGATGTTTGAAGCGTGAAGCGAAGAGCCGAACCGGTCATTTTAGGGATGATAAGGTGGGTTCCAGACAAGGTTTTTTAAATTATAAAACTATGTTAACGCCTGAAAAACGGCGCTTAACCGCTGGATCTTTCTTTATTTTTCTTTAATTTGTCAGTTTGTCTCGGTATGATTCGGTTTAAAGGCTTGTGCCTTTAAGAGCACAATTAATATGAAAATTTGTGACACAAAGGTCACAAGGAGGACATGATGGCAAAAGAAGTATTCCAGAGAACGAAGCCACACGTGAATGTTGGTACTATCGGTCACGTAGACCATGGTAAAACAACTCTTACTGCCGCAATCACTCAGTATTGCGCAAAGAAGTTCGGCGACAAGTTGCTGAATTATGATGAAATTGATAACGCTCCGGAAGAGAAGGAGAGAGGTATCACAATTAACACAAGACACGTTGAGTATCAGTCTGAAGCAAGACACTACGCTCACGTGGACTGCCCGGGGCACGCAGACTATATTAAGAACATGATTACCGGTGCTGCTCAGATGGACGGCGCTATTCTTGTTGTCGCAGCAAGCGATGGTGTTATGGCTCAGACAAGAGAGCACATCCTTCTTGCAAGACAGGTCGGCGTACCTACAATTATCGTTTTCCTTAACAAGTGCGATCAGGTAGACGATCCTGAGCTTATCGACCTCGTTGAAGAAGAGGTCAGAGAGGTTCTTTCAAATAACGGTTTCGACGGCGCAAAGTGTCCTGTTATCAGAGGAAGCGCATACCTCGCTATGACAGAGGGCGACAATCCTGAGAACACAAAGTGCATTGAAGAGCTGCTTAAGGCTATGGACGATTACATTCCTCTTCCTCAGAGAGCTCTCGACAAGCCGTTCCTGATGCCGATTGAAGACATCTTCACCATTTCCGGTAGAGGAACTGTTGTAACAGGTAGAGTTGAGGCTGGAGTTATCCATGTGAACGATCCTGTTGAAATCGTCGGTATTCACGAGACAAAGAGCACGGTTGTTACCGGCGTTGAGATGTTCCAGAAGACCCTTGAAGAAGGTCAGGCGGGTGATAACATCGGAGCTCTTCTCCGCGGCGTAGACAAGAAAGAAGTTGTTCGCGGACAGGTTCTTGCAAAGCCTAAGACAATCACTCCGCACACGAAGTTCGTGGGTCAGGTATACGTTCTTACAAAGGACGAGGGCGGAAGACACAGCGCGTTTGTTTCCGGTTACAGACCTCAGTTCTATTTCAGAACAACTGATGTTACAGGTACGGTTAACCTTCCTGAGGGCACAAGCATGGTTATGCCGGGCGACCACACAACAATCATTGTTGAGTTGATTCACCCGATTGCTATGGATAAGGGACTTCGTTTCGCTATCCGCGAGGGCGGCAGAACGGTTGCTTCAGGTCAGGTAACAGAAATTACTGAATAATTTTTAAACGAATGCTTAGCCCAGCACTGTTCGGATGTTTGAATACCTGGGCTAGGTCTGTTTTTTGGAGGAAAAATGGCTAACGATAGAATTCGCGTTAGACTGAGGGGTTTTGATGTCGAGCTCTTAGAGCAGAGCACGATGTCAATAGTGGATACGGTTGTCAAGGCTGGAGCGAAGGTTTCCGGACCGGTGCCGCTTCCTACACGTATCAATAAGATTACAGTTCTTAAATCGCCGTTCGTAAACAAGAAGTCAAGAGAACAGTTTGAGATGAGAACACACAAAAGATTAATAGACATTTTAGATCCTACAGACAAGGTTATGGAAGCTCTTATGAAACTTGAGTTGCCTGCTGGTGTTGATGTAGAGATAAAGCAATAATGAGGTAAGAGATGTTAGGGCTTATCGGAAAAAAAGTTGGCATGACGCAGGTCTTTGACGAGAAAGGAAGACTTACTCCTGTCACTGTTATTAAGGTGGAAGGTAACGTGGTTGTTGCGCAGAGAACGGAGAAGGTGAACGGATATAACGCCGCTGTTCTCGGATGCGGAGAGCTTAAGGAAAGCCGGGCAACAAAACCTTATGCCGGTCAGTTTAAAGATGGTAAAGCGCTAAAAACACTTGTTGAGTTCCGCGACTACGAGCGCGAGGTTCAAATCGGCGAGGTTTTGGGTGTGGACCTTTTCAACGAAATCAGTTTTGTTGATGTGACCGGTACTTCTAAGGGTAAAGGTTATCAGGGTGGTATGAAACGCTACGGTTTCGGTGGCGGTAGAGCAACCCACGGTTCAAAGTTTCATAGAGATTTAGGTGGAACGGCAATGTCTAGTACCCCTTCAAGAACATTCAAGGGTAAGAAGATGGCCGGTCATATGGGTAATGAGAGAGTTACGGTACAGAATTTAAGGGTTGTAAGAGTTGACACAGACCTTCAGGTTCTTTTGGTAAAGGGCGCGATTCCCGGTCCTGCACAGAGCACTGTACTTATCAAAAAGGCTGTTAAGAAATAAGGACATAGAATATGGAAGCAAAAGTTTATGGATTAGATGGTAATCTGAACGGCAAAACGGCGGAACTTAATGCTGATGTATTTGATGTTCAGGTAAGTCAGGGTTGCATTTACTATGCTGTGAATAACGAGCTTGCCAATCGCAGAGTGGGCACCGCTTGTACCAAGACGAGAGCGGAAGTTAATTACAGCAATACGAAGCCTTTCAAGCAGAAGGGCACCGGTAATGCAAGACGCGGAGATAAGAAGTCTCCTATCTTTGTCGGAGGAGGTACGATTTTCGGGCCGAAGCCGAGGGATTATTCTTATAAGATGCCGCGCAAGATGAAGAGAAACGCAATGAAGAGTCTTCTGACGCTGTCCCTTCAGGAAAACAGAATGTTTGTGGTTGAGGATTTTACCATTGAAAGCGGAGAGACGCGCGATATGGATAAAATTTTGAAGAATTTTGCAAAGGATGCGGAGAGAACGGTTCTGATTATGGCTTCCGATGATGTCATGATCCGCAGAGCGGGGCGCAATATTCCCAATTTGCACGTTTTGTCTTATGACAAGTTGTCCGCCAAGGAGCTTCTTTACGGAAAGAAGGTGCTCGTTTTAGAGTCCGCCGCAAAGAATTTAAATGAATTTTACTGTGATTGAGAGGTATGAAGATGAGAGCAGACGAGGTAATTATTGAACCTATTCTAAGCGAAAAATCAAATATCGCTCGTGAACAGGAATGTAAGAAATATACATTCAAGGTAAACGTGAAGGCTAACAAGTTCGAAATTATGAGCGCTGTTAAGACTTTGTTTAACGTTAATCCTACCGAATGTAATGTTATGAATGTATCCGGTAAGCCTAAAATGACTCGCGGAAAGGGCGGTTATATCAAGGGTTACAGGGCAGACTGGAAAAAAGCTATCGTAACGCTGAAAAAAGGCGAGGCGATAAGTGCTATTGAAGGTGTTTAATAGAGGAGACTAAAAGATGGCATTAAAAAGTTATAAACCGAATACACCGGGTCTCCGACAGAAAACAGTTCTTGTTAGAAGCGAGATTACTTGTAACAAGCCTGAACGCAGTTTAACGCGTCATTTGCACAGGAATGCCGGTAGAGACTGTTTCGGTCGTATCAGTGTTCGCAGAAGAGGCGGCGGAGCTAAGCGTTCTTACAGAGTAATTGATTTCAGAAGAGACAAGATTGGTGTTCCAGGTACTGTGAAAACAATAGAGTATGATCCGAACAGAAGTGCGAATATCGCATTGGTGTTCTATGCAGACGGAGAGAAGAGATATATTCTGGCTCCTAAGGGTTTAACGGTTGGAACCGTTATCCTTTCGGGTCCTAACGCACCGCTTAAGACCGGTTGTGCGCTTCCTCTTAAAAACATTCCCCTCGGTCTCACGGTTCACAATGTGGAGCTCACCCTCGGAAGAGGCGCGCAGCTTGTGCGCAGCGCAGGTTTAGGCGCTACCATTATTGCTAAAGAGGACGACTATGTTACTCTTCGTCTTCCTTCAGGCGAGATGAGAATGGTGTTTGGTGAGTGTTATGCAACGATTGGTGTTCTTGGAAATGAAGACCACATGAACGTTTCTTTAGGAAAGGCGGGAGCTTCGAGACATTTGGGACGCCGTCCTAAGGTCAGAGGTGTTGTGATGAACCCTGTGGATCACCCGCATGGCGGTGGTGAAGGAAAGACGGCTGCCGGTCGTCATCCTGTTACTCCTTGGGGCAAGCCGACTAAGGGCGCTAAGACTCGTTCAAAGAAAAAACCTTCTAACAGATTTATTGTTAAGAAGAGAGGTTAGGAGTGAGACGTGGCTAGATCAATTAAAAAAGGTCCTTTCGTAGAGGAGAGACTGTTAAAGAGAGTAAAGATTGCTGCTGAGAATACTACAAGCGCAGAGATGATTAAGACTTACTCGCGTGCTTCGGTTATTATTCCTGAGATGGTAAACTTGACAATTTCTGTTTATAACGGCAAGACTTGGATTCCCGTGTATATCACGGAGAACCTTGTAGGGCATAAGTTGGGCGAGTTTGCGCCGACAAGAATTTTCCGCTCTCACAGCGGTTCGGATAAAAAGGCTTAATAAGGAGAGATAGAGATGGCAAAAAGTTATAAAGCGGTAGCTAAGTATCTTATGGTTTCTCCTGCTAAGGTTCGTCCGGTGGCAAATCTTGTAAGAGGCAAGAATTATGAAGAAGCATACGGTATTCTTCTCGCTATGCCTCAGAAAGGTGCGAGGTTTATCCTTAAGGTGCTCGAGAGCGCGGGAGCCAATGCGATGTATCAGAACAACAAGCTTGACGAGAGTCAGTTGTTTGTTTCTGCTATCTATGTTGACGGCGGTCCTATGCTGAAGCGTGTGTGGGCGAGAAGCCATGGTAAGAGAGATATTTTACTTAGAAGAATGTCTCATATTACAGTTGAAGTAAGTGAGAGTGTGGAGGAATAAATGGGTCAGAAAGTAAATCCAATCGGACTCCGCCTGGGAGTTAATAAGACTTGGAAAAGCAAGTGGTATGTAGATCCAAAAGAATATGCTGCCACACTTCATGAAGATTTAGTTCTGCGCCGTGAGCTGTTGAAGTTCCCTGAGGTGCAGGGCGCCGAGATTTCAGATGTTGAAATCAGTCGCAAACCTCAGAGAGTGACTGTTACAATCAGCACTTCAAGACCGGGCGTTATCATCGGTCAGAAGGGTGCTAATATTGAGAAAATCTGCGCAGGTTTGCAGAAGTTCTCTGAAAAGAAAGTACAGGTTAAGATTAAAAATGTCGAACACGGCGAGAAGGATGCCCAGCTGATTGCGCAGAATATCGCAAAGCAGCTCGCAGGCAGAGTGGCTTATAAGAGAGCGATGAAAACCGCTATCTCCAAGGCTGTTGCCGGCGGTGCTCAGGGTATTAAAATCAGGCTTTCAGGTCGTTTGGGCGGTGCGGAAATTGCACGTTCTGAATGGATGAAAGAGGGTAGAATTCCTCTTCACACACTCAGAAGCGATATTGACTACGGTTTTGCTGTGGGAAACACGACGTTCGGCGCTATCGGCGTTAAGGTTTGGGTTTTCAACGGTGAGATCTTAGAGAAAGTAAAGAAAGAGGATGCGGGTCTTTTAGCTAAAAAGAGCGGCTCTTCTTCTGAAATTAGCGAGTGAGGTAGTCCGGAATGCTTAGTCCTAAAAGAGTAAAATTTAGAAAAAAGCAGAGAGGCACGAGAGACGGCGTTGCACATAAGGGTAATACCCTTGAGTTCGGATCTTATGGTCTTGTTGCTTTAGAGCCCAGATGGATTACAAACCGTCAGATTGAGGCGGCCCGTGTTGCTATGACGCGTCATACAAAGCGTGGCGGTAAGGTGTTTATCAGAATTTTCCCTGATATGCCTTATACTTCAAAGCCGATCGGTACGAGACAGGGTAATGGTAAAGGCGCCCCGGAAGGATGGGTTGCGGTAGTTAAAACCGGAGCGGTGATGTTTGAGATGGGTGAGATTGATGAGGTAACGGCAAGAGAGGCTCTTGCGAAGGCTGCTCAGAAGCTCCCGATTAAGGCGAAGATTGTTGTAAAGAGAGAGGCGAGCGAGGAAGCATGAAAAATTCATTCAGTAAATTAACCTATAATGAACTGCTCTCGAAAAGAGAAGAACTCCGCAAGGATTACTTCCAGATGAGAATGGATAAAGTTACGGGTCATGTTGACAACCCTCTTCAGACACGCAATATTAAAAGACAGATTGCAAGATTGAATACTCTTATCACGGAATATGATATGGGTATCAGAAAGGCAGATTAAGTGAGGCGCAGGTTTTATGGAATCTAATAAGAAAAGTTTCACAGGTGTGGTAACAAGCGACAAAATGGACAAGACCATTGTTGTTAGCGTCCATAACAGAAGTTTGCACCCGCTGTATAAGAAGTATGTCACATCGACAAAGAAGCTGAAGGCTCATGATGAGAAGAACGAAGCTCATGTGGGCGACACGGTTCGTGTTGTTGAGTGCAGACATTTAAGCAAAGACAAGTGCTGGAGACTCACTCAGATCATCGAGAGAGCCAAATAAGGGGGAGATGCTATGGTACAGATGCAGACTTATCTGAACGTTGCGGACAACTCGGGTGCCAAACTTGTTCAGTGTATAAAGGTTCTGGGCGGTTCCCACAGATACGTAGCCGGAGTGGGCGACGTGATCGTGGTTGCCGTTAAAGACGCTTTGCCGAACGGCGCTATCAAGAAAGGCGACGTTCTCAAGGCGGTTATCGTCAGAACAAAGAAGGAATACCGCAGACCTGACGGTACATATATCAGGTTCGATGACAACGCATGCGTAGTCATTGATGCCAACAATAACCCGCGTGGTAAAAGAATCTTCGGGCCGGTGGCGAGAGAACTCAGAGACGGCTACATGAAGATTGTTTCTCTGGCGCCGGAAGTGTTGTAGGAGAGAGTATGAGACTGAAAAAAGACGATACAGTCATGATTATTGCCGGCAAAGACAAAGGCTATACCGGCAAAATTATCAAAGTAGACAACGAAAACGATCGTGTTTACGTTCAGGGTGCCAACATGGTTTCCAAGGCTATGAAGAAGAGAAACCAGCAGGATAAGGGTGGCATAGAAAAAATCGAGGCTTCTATTCATGTTTCCAACGTCGCACTTGTTGCGGGCGGAAAGCCTACCAGAGTGGGCTACAGAATGGAAGGCGGAAAGAAAGTGCGTTACGCAAAGAAAACAGGAGAGCTTGTCTGATGGGAGAAAAATTTATTCCTACTTTTAAGAAAAAGTATTTAGAAGAAGTGGCTCCTGAATTGTTCAAGGAGTTCAATTACTCTTCAAAAATGCAGATACCCGCTCTTGAAAAGATTGTTGTGAGTGCGGGTGTCGGAGATGCCATACAGGATAAGAAGTATCTTGAAGCGACGGTTAAGGAACTTGAGCAGATTACCGGTCAGCATGTTGTGAAGACAAAGGCCAGAAAATCAATCGCTAACTTCAAGCTTCGTGAGGGTATGGAAATTGGCGCGATGGTAACTCTGAGAGGGGATAATATGTGGTTCTTCCTCGAGAGGCTTATCTGCATTGCGCTTCCGCGTGTTAAGGATTTCAGGGGTGTGAAACCCAATGCTTTTGACGGTCATGGAAACTACGCTCTCGGTATTCAGGAGCAGATTATTTTCCCTGAGATTGATTTTGATAAAATCGTTCGTGTAAGCGGATTGAATGTTGCTATTGTAACAACTGCGAGAACAGACGAAGAAGGCTACGCGTTGCTTAAGAAGCTCGGAATGCCGTTTAGTAAGTAAGGAGCAGGGTTATGGCAAAGAAATCAATGGTTGTTAAAGCTCAGAGAGAGCCTAAGTTCAGTACGAGAAAAGTAAACAGATGCAGAATTTGCGGACGTCCGCGCGGATATTTGAGAAAATATGACATGTGCAGACATTGTTTCAGAAAGCTTGCCGGAGAAGGACAGATTCCTGGCGTTACAAAATCTAGTTGGTAAGGAGAGAAGAAGATGGCAGCGAGTGATCCTGTTGCTGATATGCTGACTAAGATTAGAAATGCTAGTCAGGCTAAGCACGAAAAAGTAGATATATCGAATTCAAAACTCAAACTCCAGATTGTTAAGATTCTGAAGAACGAGGGTTTTGTAAAAAATTTTAAGAAAGTTACAAAAGACGGCAACGTTCAGCTTCGTGTGTTCTTGAAGTATACGGAAGAAGGTTCTCCGGTTATTCACGGAATCAAGAGAATTTCCACTCCCGGTAGGAGAGTGTATTCCGGCTACAGAGAGATGCCGAGAGTGTTTAACGGTTACGGAACGGTTGTTGTTTCAACATCTTGCGGAGTTCTTACCGGTAAGAAAGCCCGAGAGAAACAGGTCGGCGGCGAACTGATCTGCACAATTTGGTAAGGAGGTGGGGATATGTCAAGAATCGGTAAATTGCCAGTGGATGTACCTGCCTCTGTTAAATTGTCTCTGGAGGACGGGGTTTTAACCGTTAAGGGTGCTAAGGGCGAATTAAAGCAGAAAGTGAGCGCCGGAATCAATCTTGAGATTAAAGAGAATCAGGTTGTTCTTACAAGAGAGAATGACAATAAAGAGACGAGAGCGGCTCACGGATTGATGAGACAGCTTGTCAGAAATATGGTTGTCGGAGTGTCCGAAGGCTATAAGAAGGTCCTTACGATAATCGGTGTCGGTTATAAAGCGGAAATGAAGGGCAATACGTTAATCCTTTCCTTAGGGTATGCAAACGATATTGAGTTTATCGTACCGGAAGGAATTAAGATCAGCCTTGAAAACCCTACCAAGATTATTGTTGAGGGAATAAATAAGCAGCAAGTCGGAGAGATTGCGGCGGAAATTCGCAGTTTGAGACGTCCTGAGCCGTATAAGGGTAAGGGTGTCAGATACGAGAATGAATATGTACGTGCCAAGAGCGGTAAGGCTGGCAGAGCTTAAGGGGTTTTGAGATGAACAGAATTGCAGATAAAAACAGAAAATATGCCAGAAGAAGGGTTCATATCAGGAAGTCCATCAGCGGCACTGCTTCAAGACCCAGAATGACAGTATTCAGAAGTAATTTACACATGTATGTTCAGGTTATTGATGATACTACAGGTAGGACATTGGTTAGCGCCGGGACAGTGGAAAAAGATTTGAGAGACCTTCATAATAATGCTGAAGGTGCTGCGAAGCTTGGTGAAGTTGTCGGAAAGCGCTGCTTGGATAAGGGAGTGAATACCGTTGTGTTCGACAGAAACGGTTACCTTTATCATGGTCTTGTGAAGGCTATTGCAGACGGTGCCAGAAAAGCCGGTGTACAGTTCTAAGGTGGTAGATATGGAAAAAAGAGATAAGAGAGAAAAGGAAAAACCTGAGAAGGAATTTACTGAGAAGCTGATTAAGCTTGCCCGTGTTTCAAAGACTGTTAAGGGTGGAAGAAGAATGTCTTTCTCCGCTCTTGTGGTTGTGGGAGACGGAAAGGGAAAAGTCGGATACGGAATGGGTAAGGCTAATGATGTAACCGATGCAATCCGCAAAGCTACGGAAGCTGCTCGCAAGGCTATGAAAGAAATTCATGTTAAGGGTCAGACTATACCACACGAGATTATCGGAAAGTTCAAGAGCGCAAGCGTTCTCTTGAAGCCGGCTGCTCCCGGTACCGGAGTTATCGCAGGCGGCGCTGTGAGAGCGGTGTGCGATGCGTGCGGTATTAAAGACGTTCTTAGCAAGTCCTTGGGTTCAAAGAATACAATCAATACTGTTAAGGCGACTTTTGACGGATTGGAGGGCTTATTCTCAGCCCGCAAAACATCCGCCGGCAGAGGAAAGAGCGTTAAGGAGCTTTGGGGGTAATATATGGCAAACGATAATTCACAGGTTCGCATTGAACTAATCAGAGGTTTGGCAGGTACTCTTCCGAAGCAGAGAGCCACGGTTAAAGCGCTCGGTCTCGGAAAGGTTCATAGCAGTGTAGTAAGACGTAATGATGCCGTAACTATGGGTATGATCAAAGTTGTTGAGCACATGGTTAAGGTTGAGGAGATCTAATATGGCACAGATTCAGGCTCCGGCAGGGGCAACTAAAAATAAAACCATAGTAGGTAGAGGTTATGGCAGCAAGGGAAGATGCTGCGGCAGAGGAAACAACGGTCAGAACGCACGTTCCGGCGGCGGAGTTCGCCCGGGATTCGAAGGCGGTCAGATGCCTCTGTATCGCCGTGTTGCAAGACGCGGTTTTTCCAACTATCCTTTCAAGAAAGAGTATGTTGCTGTTTCTTTGTCCATGCTGAACGAGGTTTTCGGAGATGGCGATACGGTAACTTTGGAAGCTCTCAAAGACGCCCTTGTTGTTAAGGGTGTGGAAACGGAAGCTAAGATTCTCGCTAACGGCGAGATTTCAAAGCGTCTTGTGATAGACGGAGTAAAAATTTCAGCCTCGGCAGCGGAGAAGATTAAAGCGGCTGGCGGAGAAGTTAAGTAAGAAGGAAGGTTTTTAAATGTCAAATACCATTTCCGATATGTTCAGAATGGAAGACCTTAAGAAGAAGATATTCATAACGCTTGCGTTGCTTGCTATTACGAGAATCGGAACGGTGATTCCGGTTCCCGGAGTAGACCCGGTGCAGCTTAAGAATTATTTTCTGTATCAGAGTCAGTCTGCCACTATCGGACTAACAGAATATTTGAATTTCTTTTCCGGCGGTGCGTTTTCTAATTTTTCATTGTTCACGTTAGGTGTTATGCCTTACATTTCAATGGAAATTATTTTGCAGCTTTTGATGCTGATCATGCCTTCTTTGAAGAAGTTATCCGAAGACGCCGAAGGCAGAAGAAAGATTCAGAAAATTAACAGATACGGTACGATTGTGGTGTGTCTGTTGCAATCATTTGTGGTTACGGTTTATGCGAGAAGCATTCAGGCGCAGGGTTTTACTGTTATAACAATAGGACTCACGGCGTTTACGCTTATCTCCATGCTTACCGTAACGACCGGTACGATGGCTTTGATTTGGTTGGGTGAGAGGATTACCCAGTTCGGTATAAGCAACGGTATCAGCATGTTGATTTTTGCCGGTATCGTGGCGAGAATCCCTTCGGCTATTGAAGCGTTGTACTTAGGCATCGGTAACGGCAGCATAAGCTGGATAGTAGCCGTTGTGATTGTTTTAATGTTATTGGTTGTTATCGCCCTTGTTATTTTTGAGCAGGAGGGTGAACGCAAAATTCCGGTGAATTACGCAAAGCGCGTTGTGGGTAGAAGAATGTACGGCGCTCAGAGCTCTTACATTCCTTTGAAACTCAACCCGAGCGGAGTTATCCCTGTTATTTTCGCGTCCGCAATCTTGTCATTCCCGATTCAGATAGCAAGCGCTTTAGGACCGAATGTCAGATGGTTGCAAAGGTTTGCAAACTGGCTCAATCCTCAAGGTGCCCCTTATATTATTATTTACACCATCTTGATTATTGCCTTTGCATTCTTTTACACTCAGGTGTCTCTTAATCCGGTGGAAATGGCTAAGCAGATTAGGGATAACGGAGGTAGCGTTCCGGGAGTGAGAAGCGAGAAGCTGGAAGAATACCTTACAAAGGTTCTGAACAGAATCGTTTTGCCGGGTTCAATCTTCCTTGCCGTGATTGCTTTGATTCCTACCCTGGTTCAGATCATCTTCCGTTTGCCTTCAGAAGTGGCAATGCTGTTCGGCGGAACGTCGCTTATCATTCTTGTCGGCTGCGAACTGGAGATTCTGAAGTCCATTGAGTCAATTATGAAGATGCACCACCACGAAGGTTTCATGGGTGTGAAGAAGATTAAAAACCGAAGTTTGTAAAAAACAGAGTTTGTTAGTAGGAGCTTATTATGAAAGTAAGAGCGAGTGTTAAGCCTATGTGTGATAAATGCAAGGTTATCAGACGGAATGGTGTAGTAAGAATTGTTTGTTCCAATCCAAAGCACAAACAAAGACAGAAATAGTTAATTCAGGAGGCCTTTAATGGCAAGAATTGCAGGTGTAGATTTACCTAACAAGGCTACAAAGATTGCTTTGA
>CAMKAB010000008.1 GCA_946410375.1 uncultured Spirochaetaceae bacterium | reverse complement strand
CCGAAAAATCCTACGGCTCCTAACGCCCCGCCAAAACAATGCATTGCAATACAAATCAATATATTACAAAAAAAGATGTTCCCCGATCCTCTCCGCAGGCTAGGCCGTGAATAATCCGAAAAGCGAACCCTTCCTCTGGCAAGCCGTAAACGACCCGAAAAGCGAACCTTTTCTCTGGCAAGCCGTAAACAACCCGAAAAGCGAACCTTTCCTCTGGCAAGCCGTGAACAACCCGAAAAGCGAACCTCTCCGCAGACTAGACCGTAAACAACCCGAAAAGCGAACACTCACAACCGATATAAAAACACATAGAAAACAGAACCGCGCCCCGAATATCGTGAAATTGCATTTTTCGCCCCGCAGCAATATACTACATAAAGAGGGTGTCGCATATCAGCAAAGCCGCCTGCAAGCGAATGCAACAAAACGGAAAAGCGAAAGCAATGCCGCATGCAAACAGTACCGCAAAGCGGAAATGCACGAACTTAAACGCGAACCCTTTCAAAAATAACACCCCGTAAAAGGCGGAAAAGGATTGCACAATGAAGAAAATACAAAAACCGCTTCTTATTATCATACTCGGTATTTTTCTCTTAACATCATGCGTAGTCGTAAAAATCACGCAAAGCGCAGAAGCCGACAATACCAGGCAAAACCCTACGGAAACAAAACGTCTCGCATACTGGGCGGACGACTCGAAAGCGATGAACTCGCTCGTCTCGTTTATTTCAGACTCTGCGGATCCTTCATCAGACGGATATATCCCTAAAGAAGACAGAATCGCAGTATTTGACATGGACGGCACCCTGTACGGCGAACGGTTCCCGACCTATTTTAACGACTGGTTATTCATCTGGCACGCTCTGTACGACGAAGAATACGAAGCCCCGGAAAATCTCAAAGAATTTGCAAAAGCATGGGAAGACAAGGTTCTGAGAAACGTTCCGTTCCCTGATTTTGACAAAAAAGAGAGAGAAATCGCCCCTCAATTATATCGCGGGCTCACGCCGGACGAATATTCGAACATCGTTCGGAGGTTCAAAGCTCTTCCTGTGTGGGGATTTGAAGGGATAACATACGCAGAGGGCTACTATATGCCTATGGTGTCCCTGATAAAGTATCTCTATGAAAACGACTACACGATATACATCGTAAGCGCAACATACCGTGATGCCGTACGGGTTATGACGGAAGGAGTGTTAGACGAGTACATTCCGTACGACCATGTTATAGGAACCGATCTTCTGTATACAGCAACCGGAGATAAGGACGCAGACAGCACGTTCTACGAATTGGAACCGGAAGATAATCTCGTCGTTGCGGGAAGGCTCTTTATCAAAAACCAAAAAACAAACAAAGCCGCGTCAATTCAACGGGAAATCGGAAAGATTCCGGTACTTGCATTCGGAAACTCAACAGGAGACTTCTCCATGGCGACATACACGCTCCAAAATAAAAAATACCCGAGCCGCGCGTACATGCTTCTTTGCGATAACACAAACGAGGATTACGGAGATAAAAAAGCGGCGCAGTCGTTTAAAGAAAAGTGCGTAAAACGAGGTTTTTACACAATATCAATGAATGACGACTTCGCTCAAATTTACACTGATAACGCAAAAATAAGGAAATGACACGGGAAGAAACACCGTTTTTTTACAGAACCTCACTTATAAGCGGAGCAGGGCGGGAAATCATCCAATATGAAACGAACGATTTCATCATTGCATATAAACCCGCCGGGATGCCCGCCGTGCCGCTGAAAACGCAGAATCCGAACGGAACGCTCTTAGAGTATGTTTCCGCACAATACCCTGAAATTTCCACTGTTCACGGCAAAAATCCATGGGAGGGCGGAGCGCTCCACAGGCTGGACACGCCGACGCGCGGACTTGTTGTTTTCGCACGAACGCAAAACTTTTATAATTATTTACAACAAATACAATTACAAGACAAATTCATAAAGAACTACATCGCGCTTTCAGGCATCCCACCCGTTACATCGGCAAACATATCGCCCGAAGATCCGCACGCATCGGCAAACATATCGCCCGAAGACCCGCACGCAACGGAAAAAGTTTTCAAACAGATTGAAAACCGCCTCGCCGCAAATAACGATCCGTACGTTAAGCTGAATTATTCCGAAGACTTTTTTGAAATAAAAAGTTACTTCAGAGCATTCGGACCGGGAAGACGCCTTGTTAAAGCCGAAAAGAACCCTGAAAAATCAGACAACGGCATACTCTACACAACTAAAGTTCAACCCGTAACTGAGAATGTCACTGCGGAACCGCTAAATCCCTCCGCTCCGGAAGAGAACCGGAGAGGAGCTCAAAATTGCGCTGAATATCCGTTTTTTTGCACCATCACACGCGGTTTCAGGCACCAGATCAGAGCGCACCTCGCTTCCATCGGTTTTCCAATTACGGGAGACCCTCTTTATAATCCTGAAAATACCGCCCGAAACAACCCGAAAAGCGCCGATACGAATAATCCGGAGATCTTTCTTTCAAATAATTCTTCGCAAACGTCTTCGGAAAGTTTTCCGGGCACAACGACTCCGAATCTTCAAAACTACTTACGCCTCGAGTGTATCAGAGTGGAATGGGACGGTTTTTCTTTCAGCGCAAGGGAAAACCGACTTTAACGGAAACAACGAACTTAAGTTTTCTTTCTTCGCAGGCGCACGTTACGGTTTCTTCTCTTACGCAGAATAGCGGGAAACAACGAACTTAGGTTTTTCTTTCAGCGCAGGAAGCGCAGGAAAAAGCCTTAAAAAAGAGGATGGGATTCTTCGCTTTCCGTCTCGTCGGAGTCTTCGCCGTAAGAGCCGTTATAATCATCTTCCTCGTTATAAGGCTCGCTGATTATTTCAACCCTGCGTTCATACTCGGAAAGCTCTTTTTCCAGCTCGCGTGCGATTTTCATTCCCTGTTCATACAAGGAAACGGCTTCATCAAGGCTTGTTTCCGATTCCTGCAACTTTACGGAAATTCCCTCTATCTGAGAAAGCCTTTCCTCAAAACTCGGCGTCTTTTTCGCACCGTTATTCCTCGTTTTTCTCGCCTTTATTGTTTCTTCCATTTTATTTCCCCTTTTTTCATTTTCTTACACTTACAAATCCGCACACTGATCAGCTCACTGACAAACACACATCCTACAGGTGCAAAATATCTCAATGCTTCCCGTTTTCCATTGCCTTCACACGCGCGGAACCTTCGCTGAACGTTATATCTAAAATATTTCCCTCCGCAACCTCCGCCGCATCCTTAACAATTTTTCCGTTTTCCCCGCGAACAATACTGAACCCGCGCTTTAAAATCGTCTCAACCTGCATTCCAGAGGCCTCAATCACCGATTTAGCTGCGCTGAGCCTTCTTTTGCAATCTATTATGTTTTCATCTATACCGTTAGGAAGGCGCAATTTCAGGCTTTCTATTTTCAGGTTTACCACCCTGAGCCTTTCCTTAACGCCTCTCTCCATTCCGCCTTTCATGTTCTGCAAACCACCGCCGAAAGACGAGATTTTCCTTTCTATCTCATATCTGAAAACAGCTGTGTTCACAGCGGAAAAACGCTTTGCGGCTCCCTGCAAAATCTCCTCCGAAACCCGCTTTCGCATTCCGGCCTTTAGTCTTTCCTCATCCATTCGGTAAGAACTTATCCTGTTCGTAATCCTATATCTTAAATTGGAAACGCCCGTATCGGACAGACTTAATCTCGCTGTTTGCAACTTTGAATTAACAACTTTTGTAAAAAATGTCTGTAAATCCTTAAGAGTGCGAATCTCTTCGTTCTTATCCCTGCATACAAGCTCGGCAGCAGCGGAAGGAGTCGGAGCCCGAAGATCCGCCACGAAATCGGAAAGAGCCCAGTCAACCTCATGTCCTACGGCTGAAATCACCGGAATTTCGGAATTACGGATTGCCTCAATCACCTTTTCCGAAGAAAACGGCAAAAGATCTTCGATGCTTCCGCCGCCCCGCCCCACAATCATTACATCAGCCATTTTGTATTTATTCACCTGTCTTATGCGCTTCGCCACAGAGTCGTCCGCACCTTCTCCCTGAACCGCCGCCGAAAGAACGATAATGTCCGCATTACTCCGTCTTTTCGTAATGTTCAGAATATCCTGCAAAGCTGCTCCCTGAGCGCTTGTAATAACCGCAATTTTAGAAGGATTCGCAGGAATCGGCTTTTTCAGGGCAGGGTCGAAATAACCACGGCTTTCGTAATATCTCTTTCGCCTTTCCAGTTCCGCAAGAATTTCTCCGATCCCCGCTTTCCGCATTGATGTGCATGTAATCTGATATGATCCCTGAGGAGGGTACACGGTGATATTGCCCGTTACAACAACTTTTTCCCCGTCTTTCGGCACAAAACCAAGTTTTAAGGCAACGCTTTTCCAAACTATCGCCCTGATTATCGCCCCTTCGTCTTTCAGGGAAAAATACCAATGTCCTGAAGAATGATTTTTAAAACCGCTTATCTCGCCCTCCAAAGCAATCCCGAAAAACCGCTCTTCCAGGGAGTTTTTTATCATATTAGTAAGCGAGGATACGGTAAATGAAGAGTCTGTTTGTAACACCTCTAAAATGTACCACAGATAATAAATAAATGGAATAAAAAAGAAATTTGCGCAAATTCAGGTACCGCCGCACGTCGCAGAACTTCCCGCACGTTGCCGCCCTCTCGCATGTACAAAAAAAGACAGCAGACGCGGAATACTTCGTAGGTTGTTTCTACTGCTGTTCGCCGCCCTCCCGCACGTACAAAAAAAAGACAGCACCGCATCATCCTCAAAGGAATCGTCTGAGTGCTGTCTTTATCCGTTCAAGCAGTCCCGAACCGCCCTCCGGGGAGATCCGAAACATACTTCTCGCAAATGCCTTTATGCAATTACTCTTCAACAATAGCGCCAGTCGGGCAAGCGTTTGCGCAAGCGCCGCAACCAACACAAGTGTCCTGATTGATTACATAAATGTCGCCTTCTGAAATTGAAGAAGTCGGGCATTCTCCTGCACATGTTCCGCATGCTACGCATGTGTCTGTAATCTTGTAAGCCATAATTTTCTCCTTACACCGGGAACTCGTCAGCCCCACTTTAAAATCGGCGCTGCAACATCCCTTCAAGCGTTTCTTTACACCTTAACAAGGGTCTTTCTGATTAGTCTAACATCAAAATATTAGTATTGTCAATTTATTTCGCTTTAAGAAGATCTCTGATTTCCTTCAATAACTCAGCTTCCGTAGGCTCCTTAGGCAATGCTGCTTCCGCCGCTTTCTTTGCTTCCTCTTCCGCCTTCTTGGCTTCCTCCTCCGCTTTCTTTTTATCTTCCACAATCTTAGCCGCTTTCGCCTTTGTAAAGTTAATAATCTTTACGAAATTGAAAACAACAAAAGCCACGATAAGGAAGTTAATCACAGCAGAAAGGAAAGCGCCGTAATTAAGCGTTAAAGCCGGTTTCTCCTCCGTTGCCTTACGAAGCACCACCACAAGAGAAGAAAAATCAAGTCCGCCGGTGAATATGCCGATAATCGGATTGATAATGTCTTTAACAAACGAATTAACTATGGCTGTAAACGTCGAGCCGATAATTACACCAACCGCCATATCAATTACGTTTCCGCGATTGATAAAGTCTCTGAATTCTTTAATAATGTTATTTTTCTTTGCCATACGCACCAGTATACACCCATTCAGAAGTAAAGTGAAGTTTAAAAAACGGTATAAAGAGAAATTTGGGCAACCAGTAAATAATAATTCCCCATTTTTTAGAAATTGCAACTTTTTTTAAAAACTGATTCGGGAGTATCTCCATTCAATATCTTCCTAGGCAGACTATTCATCCAAGAGACAGCTTCCTAAACCTGTTTGTTTTTTCTTTTCCAAAATCGCACCACTTAGGGAAAAAACATCTTAGAATGCGATTATGATTTTCGTTTGTCCCGTGTTCACACACTGAATAGGGTGGGCATAGAACAACCTTGTGCGTTTTTCTTCCAGCTTTGTGACGCTTCTCTCTATCCATGTGCTTCCATAAATTCGCTCCACCCGTCACACGTCACTGTTATAAAGATTTGCCTGAAACACATTTACCACTCTTAAAACGCTGTTTTAACAATAACTTCCGCATCAAACTTCACCCCTGAACAAAACATATCGCGCTTCAATCGAAACCACAAAACCTCTCCGTCCCTTTACACAACATATCTCGCAAAATTCAATATAAAGAATTATAGTGCTTTTCCTAAATCAGTCCTGATACAAATCAATCAGTTTCTTTAAGTGCTCGTAGTGCTTCTTCGCCTCTTCCTCGTTCAAGGCAAAGAACTTGTCCGTCCCAGCAGGGAACTCTCGATAATGAACTTCAAGAACAGCAAGAAAAGCAAAACACTCTTATTTTCTTTCCTAAGCCTTAATATTCATTTTCAAGATCTCTTCTATTTAAACAAATCAGAATGGGTTCCCATGCGAGCCATTTCAAGAATCAATTCATTCTGCTTTATACAATAAATTACAACCAAATCAGGATGAAGATGAAATTCCCTATGATTTTTCCAATTTCCGGAAAGAGGATGATCCTTAAATCTCTCATCTAAAGGTTCTTTGTTCCGCAATTTATTCACAGCTATTTCAAATTCAGAAAGGTCAAAACCTCTCTTTTGAGCAAGTTTGTAATCTTTTTTAAATTGAATTGTAAATCTTAAATCAAGCATTTAAAGCCGCCATAAAATCGTTTGTAGAAGTAAAGACCGAACTCAGATTTTTCCCGTTTTCGCTATCTTGTAATACTTTGATGGTAAGTTCATTCGGTTCATCATATTCTGTGTCAATCTGTATGTCTTTTTTTAGTGGCAAAAGACTTTCCAGAATGTTCAAAAACTGATAGTCAACATTTCTTAAAGTAACTGTCATACTCCGACCTCCTTTATATTATCCTTTATATTAATCATATACATTATACCACACTTTTGCAAAATAACGAATATTTCGTTGACTTTCAGAAATTGACTAAGTATACAAGCCTACCCCCATATAATCTCTTAAACTATCAGGAATTGAGCATTCTGCCCCCTACATATAAGGAAACGGTTGAAGAGCTGAAAAAAGCTCAGAATAAAAAATGTCACAAAAAACCGGTACCGTCACATCTCGTAAAACCACTCTTTCTTTTTTAACTTAATAGGGATAATCTGTGTTAAGGCTAACAGCTGGAGAGCTGTAATTCCACGCATTTCAGGCAATAGAAAAAATTTCATCGCCTCCGCTCAAAAAAAGTACTGTGCTATTCTCGCATTCCTCCCCCGGCCGAGGGAAAACACTCAATCCGCTTTATACCTCTCTTCCTTTTCAGCCGCCATGAAGTCTTGAATTTCGGGTTTAGCATAAAAATACTTCTCGTCTTTTTCAAAACTTCTGCCGATGCCGAAATATTTCTCAAAGAAACACTTTAACTTTTCAATGATAATCTTCTTCTTATTATCCCTAAATGAGCCTCCGAAGCGGCTTATAGGGGGCATGATTTTGTCAATCTCCGTCCCGAAAGTCTTAACCTCCCCCTCTCTAAAAGCATTGGAAAGATATTCTCTCGTCTCCTGCGGTTTAAGTTTTTCTTCCCGAATAAGCCTCTGCAAATCTTCCTCGCGTTTTTCAGCAATATAATCATTCCAATTCTCTGCAATATCGCCTTCATCCGAGTAATTCAAAGAAAAAACAAAACTCTCTATCAGCTCTTTTTTGCTTCTCAAATCAGGACTCGCATTAACAGCCTTTTTAATATCAACAAGTATTTCCTTATCTTTACAATGACCATCGTGATATTTCTGCACAAGAGCCAAAATATAATCAATATTTATTTCAATTTGCTTTATCAGCTCAATCTCAAAAACAACATCGTTTGTTATATCCGCAGCTTCTCCCTTCTGGGTTTTTCTTTTCCATTCATCGCGCAAGTCCTGATACCGCGAAGAATAATCCTGCAATTCCCGCGCGCCTAACAAATCATTACCCGAAAAATCATCAAAAGAAATTAGAAGATTCCTCAAACGCAATATCGCCCCGAAGAGAGAAATGAAATCCTTTTGATTTTGCTCCCCTTCAATGCGAGGCTCTGCGAGAGGGAACTTTTCAAGAAGCTCCCGTACCATTTGAACATATCCCGGAAGATGTTTCCCATCAGAGTCAAAGCCGTAATAATAGTCTTTGAAACTCTTCATAAGAACAACTCCGCCGGCGTTTTTATCTCCGAAAAGAGATATTGCATCGTCCACCCTCTTCTGAAGATTTCTGAAACATACTATATTCCCAAAAGTTTTTATGCTGTTAAGAATTCGGTTTGTTCTGCTGAACGCCTGAATCAAACCGTGCATTTTAAGATTTTTATCCACCCATAGAGTATTGAGCGTTGTGGCATCAAATCCGGTAAGGAACATATTCACAACTATAAGCAGATCAAGCTCCTTGTTTTTCATACGAAGGGAAACATCTTTGTAGTAATTCTGAAATTTCTCACCGGAAGTATCATAATTCGTATGAAACATGGAATTATAATCTCTAATAGCGGATTCAAGAAAATCTCTGGAATTCTTATCCAATGCGGAAGTGTCCTCGGAATTTTCCTCTCCCAAGAACTCTTCGGACTCTCCCTCGTTTGCAGCATAACTGTATATCACCGCAATCTTTAAGCTTTTTTCCGGATGATTTTTCATAATCTTACGAAACTCTTCATAATACACCTTCGCCATCGGAACAGAAGACACCGCAAATATTGAATTGAACCCGTTTAATCGTTGCTTTTTCTTTATCTCATCTATTTTATCCCGTCCGGAAGCCGAAACCTCAGATATGTTTACCAGCGAATTAAACTCATACCACTTATTTCCCCGATATGTTTTCTGATCAAAATGATCAAGAATATAATTCACAATAAGGTTTACCCGTTCAGGGGCTTCAAGGGCTTTTTTACGGTTAATATCCCAGACTTCTTCATCATCTATATCGTCGTCAACGTCCATCGTTTTTATATAATCAACTCTGAAAGGCAAAACGTTTTTATCATTTATCGCATCCACTATCGTGTAGGAGTGAAGCCTGTCTCCGAATTCGCCGTCCGTTGTAAAAAATCTTGAATGCGGGTTTATTTCAGCATTCTTTGAAAAAATCGGAGTTCCCGTAAACCCGAACATATAGTACTGCTCAAAATTCTTAACCACTGCGGCATGCATATCCCCGAACTGGCTCCGATGACACTCGTCAAAGATAAGGACCACTTGCTTATTATAAACCTCATGCTCCTTATATTTTTTAATGAACGTGGCAAGTTTCTGGATTGTCGTAATTATTATTTTAGCCTCAGGACTGCGTAATTGTTTTTCCAAAACCGCCGTGTTGCTATTGCTGTCCGCAGAACCTTTCTCAAAACGGTCGTACTCCTTCATTGTCTGGTAATCCAAATCCTTGCGATCCACCACAAAAAGCACTTTATCAATAAAATGAAGTTCGGTTGCGAGACGTGCCGTTTTAAAAGAAGTGAGTGTTTTTCCGGAACCTGTGGTATGCCAAATGTACCCTCCCGCCGCTATGCTGCCGTATTTTTTATAATTATGAGCAACTTCTATTCTGTTTAAAATCCGCTCGGTGGCTGTAATCTGATACGGTCGCATAACAAGAAGCATTTTTTCCGTAGTAAATACGCAATACCTCGTTAAAATCGCTAAAAGCGTATGTTTTGCAAAAAACGTTTTTGTAAAATCTATCAAATCCGGAATAATTCTGTTTTTAGCATCCGCCCAGTAAGACGTAAACTCAAAACTGTTGCTCGTCTTGCTTTTCCTGGCGCTTCCGGAGGCTGATTCTTTTTCCTTGTTAAACCTTGTGGTATTGGAGTAGTATTTCGTTTCAGTGCCGTTGGAAATAACAAAAATCTGAACATACTCAAAAAGTCCGCTTCCGGCCCAAAAAGAATCTCTCTGATAACGATCTATCTGATTAAACGCTTCCCGAATAGCAATTCCTCTGCGCTTTAATTCCACATGAACCAACGGCAACCCGTTTACCAAAATTGTAACATCATAACAATTATCGTACGTCGCACCGCTTTCTTTTCCGTTTACATACTGGTTCATTACCTGCAAACGGTTATTATGAATATTTTTATGATCCAAGAGCGTGATATTCCTTAAAGAATTGTCATCTCTTCTCAAAACCTGAACATAATCATCCTGTATTTTCGCGGTCTTTTCCGCAATATGCTCATTAGGATTAGCAATGCAATTTCTAAAGAAACGGTTCCACTCCGAATCGGAGAATTCTATTTTATTAAGCTCTTCCAGCCTTTCTTTCAAATTCAAAACAAGTTCCGACTCGGTATGAACAGGAAGATACGAATAGCCCTGCTCGGAGAGCATGCGAATAAATTCCTTTTCCAAATCAGCTTCGCTCTGATATTCATTTGAGCGTTTTTTTACAGGCTCATACTCTGTAACCACGGTGTTTTTATTTGATTCCGCAACAATATTAAAATAAGGCATTCTCTTCCCCTGCTTACATAGGGACTTTCCCTCTAAGCCGCTTTTCTATAGTCAAGCACAGCAATTTCATGTGCAATTATTTTTAACTTATCAACAAGCTCCTCAAGTTTCAATGCTGTCCATAATGTGAACCACATTCCAATATTTCTATGACATTGCCGGAAATTCTAAAAACTATGCGTTTTTTTTCATCAATGCGAACACTCCAATAGCCAGCCAAGTTACCGGAGAGAGCTTCCGGCTTTCCAATGCATTCATAACCATTCCTGTCAATATCCTTCAACAACCTGTTTATTCTTTTCAACGTTTTCTTGTCTAATTCTTGCCAATATAGATACTCATCCCAAGCCGCATCATGCCAAATCTTCCTCATTATTCAGCCTCAATGATTTCATGTTCATGAACATTTATTCCGGTTTTCATATCCTGAGCCCTCTTTTCAAGTACGTCTATATGCTCATCTGCATAAAACGGATCCGCAGACACTTCAAAAGGAATTCTCCTTTCGTTTGCAAGCTTGGTCAAAAAAATTGTTATGGCTGCGGACACTGTCAAACCCATAGCGCTACACGCATTTTCCACCTTTGCTTTAAGAGCATCGTCTATTCTGAAATTAACTTGCGCCATAGCTCCCCCTTTTCTTTACATTGTAAAGTGAAATATACTCTTTGTAAATCACATCTCCTCATACGTATTTTATCATGCTTTTTGCCCAAAAGTTAAAAGTTTATCTCTATATTGATCGTACTGCTTCTTGCGGGCTTCTATTTCAGCGGGAATACCAGAGGAAATATCGTTTATTTTAGAATCAAAGAGTTTTCAGAAAATCCTCAGGCTCAACAGCGGGAATCCTTGATTTTTCAAAGTCTTTTACATTTCGCGTAACAATATAATCAAGATTCGCATTTTCCGCACAAATCATTTGCAAAGAGTCTTCAAGGTCTTTCGTTTCCGTATTTTCTGCGATTATTTCAAAATCCGTCTGTCGTTCGGAGATAACTGTTAAATATTTACAAATGTTTGAAATTAAAGAAAGACGTTCATGAACAGTTTTATCCTTTCTCAGATTATAAAAAATATCGCATAATGAATGCGCTGTTACGTAGCCGTTGATTTCTCTTTTAATACAAAGCGCAATAATTTTTTTAGCAAGCGATTTAAATGGCTCTCGCTCTTGAACCAGATCAAGAATGATGTTTGAGTCAATAAGTATTTCAAGCTCTTTCATCACGCCATTCGTTCCTTTCTTTCTTGTAGTCAATTTCTCTGTGAACCGAACCTGCAATCTCATCAAGCCAGGAAATACCCTGTGCAACAAATTCTTCGGATTTCTTGTTTTTTTCTTTTTCAACAAGACGATTCAAATTATTTTGAAGTATGAGCATCTGATAAAAAGGCAGTGCTTCGACTTGAGATTGCAACTCCGCAAATGCTAATTCAGACATAGTTACACCTCCTGTCTTTTATATTATAGCATAAAATCTGCTATTGCTCACCCGTTTTTTTTAAACTCAATAGTTTGTCTCTATAATATTCGTACTGCTTCTTGCGGGCTTCTATTTCAGCGGGAATACCGGAGGAAATATCATTGCAAAGGCTATAAAAGTGATCAAGGATTTTCACAATTCTTTCCTGTTCTGCAAGAGAAGGAAGCGGAAAAGCAACTTTATTTAAAATCTCCTGGGTAAGACTGGGAACACCGCCTGCCTTATTTAGATTTTCTAAATGTTCTTTTTGAAGCAAATAAAACAAATATTTCGGAACGACAATTCTCTGATTTATCTCTGTGTAAAAAATAGTGTCCACATTCCAAAACTCCGTGTCTACATAAAACAAATTATTAAGACTTCCCTTCCTAGGTATCAAAACTGTCGGTTTATTATAAGCAGACTTGTTCACATAAGTCATAATTCCGCCCGAACCATAAACAGGAACATTTCCATCAGATAACGCTTTATAGTCTCTTCCATTCTTTATTATTGCAATATCACCTAATT
>CAMKAB010000007.1 GCA_946410375.1 uncultured Spirochaetaceae bacterium | reverse complement strand
AAGCATGTTAAGTATAGGGTTGTTGCTTAATCCCACCAAAAAAGTGCAAGAGCCTGAAAAAGGACCGCTGCGAAAGAATTGCTTGGAAAGAATTGCAATGAAAAAATTGCTGTAAAAAATTGTGTCGAAAGAATTTCTGTGAAAAAATTGCTGGGTAAGAATTGCTGCGAAAGAATTGCAGTGAACGGGTGAAGCGATTCCTTGCGCGCGGTTTTATGAGCAGGTGCCTTTACGTCAAATTTTCCGTTAATGACATAAAATTTCCGTATATTTCTTCCGACAATTCTTCAAGACTATTCCCCAGCACCTCGGAAACGCATTCGTATGTGTGAATAATGTACAGAGATGTATTCGGTAAGCCTCGCTTGGGAATGGGGGAGAGATACGGCGCATCCGTTTCAAGAAGAAGCTTGTCTTTCGGAACATATCGGAGAGTATCTCTCAGCGCGGCGTTTGATTTATAGGTTACGTTTCCCGCATAGCTTATGTAATATCCGCGGTCAAGAGCCGTCTTCATTACGTCAAGACTACCTGAAAAACAGTGTATTATGCCTGTGAGATCCGTATAGGCTTTGAGTGCGCAAACGGTGGATTCATCGGCATCTCTTGAGTGGATAATGATTTTCTTGTTGTGGTCCCGGGCGTAGCAGGCGTTCAGATCAAATAAGGTGCGCTGGGTTTCCTCGTTTCCGTAGTTGTAATGAAAGTCGAATCCGAACTCTCCCACGAAGTCTACGGGAAATTTTTCCGCATAGTCTTTGAAAATTGAAAAGAGCGATTCAAGTTCTTCGGCGTTTCTTCCTTCAGTCTCCCACGGTCCCATGCCTCCGCTTTTGTAAATCTTTGCATTAGTGTGAAATAACTGCTGAATATTTCGGCTTTCATTCTGATCGGACAGTTTAAGGGACTCGGGATCGGAAGAAAGAACGGCTTTTGCTTTTGAATCCTTTGAAATAAGTTCGTTTAGCAATGCGCTGCGTTCTTCAAGATCATTGTAGACAGTGCCGATATCTATTCCTCCCGCAATGGAAAAAAGGCTCTCCCGAGCGGATAATCCGCGTTCGGCAATAATAGGTAAGTGAAAATGACTGTCTATCAACTTTAGGTTTTTCATATTCATATCTGGTGAAAACGGAGGAATAGCAGTGATGAAAACGCGTATGAGTGTTCGAATGGCATACTCAAAACCGCAGTTATTTTTTTCGATATCCGAGCCGGATTTGCAATTCCCGGGCTATTTGAAAAATTCCCCCATTTCGGAAATAACAAGATCCCGTACTTCTTCGTAGGAAGCTTTCATGGTGAACCCGGAT
The DNA here is from genome assembly GCA_946410375.1 of uncultured Spirochaetaceae bacterium. Taxonomy (GTDB): domain Bacteria; phylum Spirochaetota; class Spirochaetia; order Sphaerochaetales; family Sphaerochaetaceae; genus CAMKAB01. The sequence continues at coordinate 11,219 of CAMKAB010000007.1, read as the reverse complement.
GCTTTCTTGTGTCCGCCGCCGCCGTATTTTGCGGCAAAAGCTCCCACATCAACATTGCTGTTGTAGGAGGCTCGCAAGCCGACCTCTATTGCATCCTGAACCTTGTTTGAAATTTTAAAAAAAACAACTACCTGCGCGTTTTCCACCGACAGAAGCTCCCTATAGAGTCCGTCCGAACTTCTTCCTTCTTCTCCGTAGACACTTATATCAGACGGCTCTTCGTGGCTTATTAAGAGCGCCCCGTTGTAAAAGATTTCCGTTCTTTTTATGAGCGTCCCTAAAAACGAAACGGAGAGAAAATTTCTTCCCGAGTTAAGACGCGCGTATTCTTCAGACGGGTTTACTCCGCACCTGACGAGGTCTGCAATAACGTTGAAAACCTCTTCGGTTCCCGTACCTAAAAAGCGGAAAAAACCGCTGTCCGTAATAAAACCTCTGAAAATAAGTTGAGCCGCTTCTTTTGATAGCGGAACATTCAGAGCCTTGAACAAACAGTAAACAAGGAGGGTTGCGGACGGACTTTCAGGCACGATATACGAGTAATCTGAAAATTTGCATGAACTTGAATGATGATCTATCACTATGCAGGTAAACGAGTTAAAGAGTTCTCCCTTACTTCCTGTCCTGTCCGGAGAACCGCAGTCCAGAATAATCCCCAGAGTGTCCTTTGAAAGCCAGTCTTCCGGTACATCCGGCGAAAGAACATCTTGAAAACCTCTGATTTCAGGGCGTGAAAACGCGCCGTCGTTTACGAGAAGGTATTCTTTTCCGAGTTCTTTAAGAAGAAGACCCGCAGCCATAACCGAATAAGCGGCGTCTCCGTCCGGGTTGAGATGCGCGCAAACCACCGCTCTCTTTCTATCTTTAATGAGGCGTAGAATTTCGTCGGGAACAGGAGGAAATGTCATGGCATATTCCCTTATTCGCGTATCAATCGCGGTGCCGATTGTTTAAGAATAACTTCTTTGTTAATTTCAACCTTCTTGATGTCCTTTTCGGAAGGAACGGAGTACATTATGTTCATCATAGTGTCCTCAACAATGCTTCTCAGACCTCGTGCACCGGTTTTTTGAGTGTACGCGGTGTTCGCAATCTCGGAAACGGCGTCATCAGTGAAAACCAGATCCACATTGTCCAATTTCATTGTCGCCTGATACTGCTTGATGATTGAATTCGCAGGCTCCGTTAAAATGCGCTTCAAATCTTCGACTTTCAGATCGTTAAGCCCTACGTGCACCGGAAGCCTTCCGATAAATTCGGGAATAAGACCGAACTTGATAAGGTCGTCAGGAAGAATGTTTGAGTATAATTCTTCAAGATTTTTCTCTCTTATTTCCTTGATGTCGCTTCCGAATCCCATTGATGAGGTCCGAATGCGTTTCTCAATGATTTTATCAAGCCCGACAAATGCGCCGCCGCAGATGAAGAGGATATTGTTAGTGTTTATTTTGAGCATTTCCTGATTGGGATGTTTTCTTCCGCCCTGAGGAGGAACGCTCGCTTCGGTGCCTTCAATGATTTTCAAGAGCGCCTGCTGTACGCCTTCTCCCGAAACATCACGGGTAATCGAAACGTTTTCGCCTTTTTTGGCGATTTTATCAACTTCATCCAGAAAGATAATTCCGTTTTCCGCCGCCGGAATGTTGTAATCAGCCGCCTGAATGAGCTTCAGGAGGATGTTTTCCACGTCTTCTCCGACATAGCCCGCTTCGGTTATAGTTGTGGCATCCGCAATCGCGAAAGGCACCTGCAGTTTTTTTGCGAGGGTTCGTGCGAGAAGGGTTTTTCCGGTTCCCGTGGGTCCCACAATGAGGATATTGGATTTATCTACCGAGACTCCGCTTTCATTCAGCTGGCTGGCGAATTTTATCTTTTTGTAGTGGTTGTAAACAGCCACCGAAAGAACTTTCTTCGCCTTCTCCTGACCGATTACATATTTGTCCAGATACTCTTTTAATTCCTTTGGTGTAGGTAAATTATCGGAAAGTTCGGTTCCTTGGAACATTGCATGTTCGTTATCCTCTCTTAAAATATCCGCACATTGATTCGCGCAGTCCTCGCAGATGAAGACCCCGGTGGGACCTGCCACGAGAGGTACGTCTCCTTTTCCGCAGAATGAACATTCATTTTGTTTTTTTCCGAAAGCCATAATTATTCCTTACTTTTTGTTTTCTAAAATCTTGTCTACGATGCCGTAAGCGAGCGCTTCTTCGGCGGACATGAAGTAATCACGAGCCATGTCTTCCGCCACGACAGAGGGCTCTTTTTCCGTATGACGGGCCACTATGTCGATGTAAGTTTGTTTCAGGCGCAGTATTTCCTTTGTGTGTATGGCAATGTCGGAAGTCTGTCCCTGAACTCCGCCCCACGGCTGGTGTATCATTACGCGAGCGGTGGGAAGGATGATTCTTCCGCCTTTCTTGCCTCCCGAGAGAATGAGAGCCGCCATGCTGCATGCCTGACCGAGGCATATTGTGTTGACTTCCGGGCTTATGTATCTCATTGTGTCGTATATCGCAAGCCCGGCCGTAACAGATCCGCCCGGAGAATTGATGTAAAGATTTATCTCTTTTTCAGGATCTTCGGATTCCAGATACAGCATTTGCGCAATAACCAGGTTTGCTGTTTCGTCCGAGATTTCTCCGTCGATGAAAATAATCCTCTCTTTCAGGAGTCTGCTGTAAATGTCGTAGGCTCGTTCCGTAACCCCGGTTGTGTCCACAACGGTGGGAACCAGGTATGATTTCATGTTCTTATTCATAATTCCTCTTTTGGAAATGTTGTCAGAATGGTAGGAAGCGAATTCACCGCGCTATGCAAGATTTCGTAAATTCCGTAACGGTCCGAAAGGAAAATGCGAAATCCGATATTGAAGTTGTTTGTCTGAGTAATGCGGGAACGGCTTCTTAAAATAACAGCTTAAAATAACAGCGGAGCGTGCGAAACATTTCGCACGCTCCGCGATGCTTTCAAACAGTTCGGTTCTTTACTGTGCGTTATTTTCAGAGGCGGAATTCGTGTTTTCTCCGCTCTCATGATTTCCCGATTCGTTATCCGCTACCGGTTCCTCTTTAAGTTCCGTAAATGTATTGTTTGAAAGGAGATAGTCTTGAGCTTTCCTGTACTTTATATCGTCTTCCGCATACATCTTGATAACTTCGTAGTTCGGGTGCTCGGAAGTGACGTCCTCTCCGTATTTTTTTATTTCTGCATTAATTTCGTCTTCGTTCGGCTGATAGTTCTGCTCTTCTTTGATTTTTTCAATGATAAGCTGACCCTTAAGAGAGGCGATTACTCCGTTGCGACGTGAAGCGAGGAATTCCGTTTTTCCGCCTCCGTTTGCGGAAAGAAGCTTTTCCACATCTTCTTCCTTCATCCCGAAGCGGTTTACCATCTGTCTCCAGTCATCTTCAAGCTGAGCGTTTATCATGCTTTCAGGGAGGGAAATTTCGGTGCGATCCGAAATATTCTTGATAAGAGCATCGAGTTTTGAAAGCCTGTTGTCTTCCTCTGCGTGCTCTTCAAGGTGAGCCCTCGTGGCGTTTTTCATATCGTCCAGGGTCTTGTATTCCTCTTTTACGTCCTGAGCGAACTCATCTGAAAGTTCAGGCACATCGCGATACTTGACTTCTTTGATTACAACCTTGATTTTCACCGTGCGACCGAGGTAATCGGTTCCCATTCCGCTATCGTCGCCGTATGTTTTCTCAATGACGCGCTCGTCGCCTTTCTTCAAGCCGATTAAATCCTTATCAAGTTTGTAGAAGTTGTAGGAAGAACCTACGGTAAAGGTGAAGTCGTCGCGCTTTGTGTCTTCTTTTTCAGAGCCGTCCTCAAGAAGTTCAACATAATCCAAAGTTACGATATCTCCGTCCGCAATTTCGCCGTCCTTTGCGAGAACCATGGCGTTCTGTTGGCGGATAGCTTCAATTTCGCGGTTCACTTCATCGTCAGTAACCTTTACCTGATGCGCTGCAATTTCAAGTCCGGTATGCTCCGGCAATGTGAATTCGGGAAGAACATCGTAAACGACGCTGTACGTGATGTCCGTGTCAGGTTTGAAAGGAAGCAGAGTATCTTCATTCTGCAAAACAGGAGTGGAATAAGGCAAAGGCTGCTGTTTCTTGTCGAGCTCCTTGTAAGACGCTTCGAGATTTTCCTCCATCAATTTGAATGTTGATTCTTCTCTGATTTCTGCGCCGTATTTTCTTTCTATAACGGAAATTGGTGCTTTTCCCGGTCTGAAGCCCTTGATTGTGATTTTCTTCGCATAGTTATTCATGGCTTTCTTATAAGCTTCTTCTATTCTGTCTGCTGTAAGGGTTAATGTTAATTCAACAGAAGAATTTTCTCTTTTTTTAAGTTCCATATTATCCTCACTTTAAATATTTCCACCTTGTAACATTCACGGCATACGGACTATCTTCTCAGCCGCTTTTATTTTGCGGTTTTTCTTTTCGTTTCTGTTTGCCTGCGGTTACGGCAAGGGTTCAGCCACCCAGTATCAGCCACCCCGATTGAATATAATAAATCGTTCATATTCTTGCAAATTTTTTTGTTTTAGGCAACGGCTTACAGATGGAACTTTTGGTATTGCGGCGGATTTTTGAGCGAAAGCGGTTTTTGAGAGTCGGAGTTTGCCTTCGGGCAAATGAGAATTGAAAAAACAGCTTGCAGCCGAAAAGGCGGTGCAAGAGCAGAGAAAACATCGGGAAGACGTTGCCTGCGAACGGCTTGAAGCTATTTTCTATGCTCTTGCGTTGTCTTTTAGCGTGCAGCCTTTTTTTAAACATCATGAGTCTTTGCGTTTTTTCAGTTTAAGATGTTAGGCAAAGGGTGATTTGTCTTTGAATCGGGTTCTTTGGAAGCTGTAAAAATCCCTGCATTCATGACCTGCATTTATGAATGAAAAAATACGGAAGATATTCCAGACTATGCGTTTGCGCAGGCGGGAAAAAGAGGGGCGTATTAGGGTCAGTTCCTTTTTGACGCCAATTTCCGCTGTGTTTGCGCCGTGTAGGAAAAGAGTGTCGGCGCCTGACTTATGGAAAATTCCGGCGATACGCAAATCTCCGCTTAGGCGCTATCGGAGTAAAGCTCATATGCGATGCTTAGAAGTCCTCGTTTTTCGGAAAAGAGTGTCGTCGTCTGACTGATGAAACCGCACCTGAATGAATGATGCAGCCGTACCTGACGTCATGAAGGAAATTGAAAAAACCGTTTTAATTCTTAACGGATTAACAGCGTTTTGTCTCTATGCAAAACGCAAATTTTAAGGTATGGTTATTTAAATATCGCTTTATGTCATAGGGGATATTCAAAAGGACTTTCAAGCGGATATATAATATTTGATATAGGAGGATTAGCATGGGAAAAAAGCTTCTGATTGTTTTATTCTCATTGGTTCTGTTATGCGGGGCGGTCTTTGCCGAGGAAGCGAAAGACGTTGCCGCACAGTCGGAAGTCGCAATCGTTGAGAATTCGGGGAGCGAGGGTGGAGAGAAAATCGCTCTTTCAGCGGGTTCTGAAGCGGATGCGGAAGCTGGCGTAGGCACAGACACGGAGTACGAGATCTGCCGCCATTTCATCACGGTTAACGCCAATCCTTATGCGTTCCAGCATGTGGGCTTGCGCAATAAAGACACGTTTAATTCAAAGTACGGATTCGGAGTTAATGCGGGCTACCGCTACAGCTTCGGTCTTTTCAATGCGGGTCTTGAAGTCGGTTACAACAACTTCAAGTACGAGGATTACGACCGTTACCACATCCTCTCTTTCACGGCTTTGGGAGGCATAAGCTACTACTTCACTCCGAAGTTCTTCGGAGACTTCGACCTCGGGTGCGGGCTTGACATCCGCTTTATGAGCGATGAGACGAGGGCGAACTTCACAACGCTTGCTCGCCTTAATGCGGGATACTGGCTGTCCGACCTCATAGCAATCACGGGAGGAGCGGACTTGAAGCTTTCCTGGCAGCACCACGAAGTAAAGGACTTGCGTTCCACGGACCTGGGCGTTTATGTGAATGTGGGAACGAAGATTTCCCTGTAAGCGGAAAGGAGGAATTTGAAATATGAAGAATATAACAAAGATATTAGCGATACTGCTCGCTCTTTTCCTTTTTGCGGGAATAATCGCATCCTGCGATCAAGAGACGACGGTGGATTCCCTTTTTGTCAAGGGAGCGGAGGAGAGCACCAAAACCGACGACACAACGTCTACAGACACCACACCCACTGCGGGAAGAATCCTGATTTACGCTGAAGACGGCTCAAAAAGATTGTCGGTATGGGATGCTTTGAGCCCTACGGACTACGATGTTCCTTCAGGGAATGTTGCGGATAGCGATTTCAGGGCTATAGACGCCCTTATGGCGGGAAAAATAATACAGGGTCTCTCTTTTGAAGGCGTAAAGAATATAGAGGGAAAGTTCTCCGAAGAGAGAGAAACACCGCTTCTTCAGCTCCGGTTTTCGGAAGACCTTGAATACATAGGGGAGAATGTTTTCGGCACATCCTACAATCTTTTTGAAGTTGAGTTCTTAGGAAGCGTTCCCGAGATAGAGGTCTCCGCTTTCCCTGCCGCGGATGCTTATTATTCGGAGGATTGTTCATTCGTAACGCCGGAGGGATCCGATGCGGAGGAATGGATAGATGCTCTTAAGCCGTTCATAGGCGACTACGGACACCTGGATTCGGACGCTACGATAATTCTGGACGCTAATGCGGATTACTACAAGGATAAAGTAGATGCTGATTTCGAAACCCCGGAGTTCCCGGAAGACGCCGTTACGTCTTGGCATGCTTATGTAGGAGACAAGGCGGGCGGCGCTGCCACTCCCACGAATGCGGGCTATGTTTTCTTAGGCTTCTATGCGGATAAAGACACTACCGCAACTCAGGTCTTCGATGCTGACGGAAACGCTGTGGCTGGAGCTACCAGCTACACCAACGCCGACGGGCTTTGGCTCTGCTCCGGCGATGTGACGCTTTACGCGCACTGGGAAAAGATCCCGCTTCCTTACTATGTGAAAGGCGCGGCTTTCATCAAGGAATACGCAGGCATTCAGCTTCCGGTTTGGGATAATAAAATCGGAGCGACAAACGACAACTCCGTTGATTGGTCCACTGCAACCGGCATGCATTTCTACATGGATAGCGATATTGAAGAAGACATGATTGGAAGTTTAGAGACCCTTACCACGGATCTCGGAAGGTGTGATTCAAATGAAGAGAAGAGAACTAATATAAACGAAGCAGAATATTCATATATGACAACGGCCACGTGGTTCGGTGTCGCTTTGGCTGAAAAATACCAAACGGACGACTATAAAATGATGAGAATTCAAATAGGTATGAATCAAATTGTCAATAATTCAAAGGATGAGTTTGTGTATCTTTCAATAGACATCTCTTTTATAAACAGCGCTGCGGGGACTCGCGGACCTTCCGGCGGGTACATATTCTACGATGTTGACGAGGACAACAGCACCGAGAACGACGGCGCGGGTCCTGACGGCTTGAAGTCCGACGTTTGCAACTGGAGGTTCTTGGAAGCGGCGCCTGAGGATTTGTCCGGCCAGTATGTTTGGGGAGACAAAGGTAAAGAAGCAGGAACCGGGACAGCAATCGGACTCGGGCAAGAGAATACGCGGTCAATTGTGCAAAATGCAAGTTCCGAAACTGGGCATCTCGGTAATGCGGCTATGGCCTGCCAGGCGTACGGGGGCGGCGGATATTCCGATTGGTTCCTTCCGAGCAAGGATGAGCTTGAGCAGATGTATCTGAACTTAAAGAGAAACGAAATCGGGAATTTCCAAGAAGACACTTACTGGTCGAGCAGCGAGTATTTTAGCGACTATGCATGGCAAAAATATTTCGGCGGTGGCGGCGGTTGGCGTTACAATTTCACCCGGGACAATAGCGTACGCGTACGTCCTGTTCGGGCGTTCCCGGTCATCAGTCATTAAGTTTTAACTATTTCAAGCGCGTCGAGCCTTCGGGTTCGACGCTTTTTTTTTAGCCGATCATTTGAGTGCGGCTGCGTATTCATTCGGTTTTGAATACAAGGGGAGGCTTCGTGTTTTGTCTCCTCTTTAATAGACATCGGAATGCAAAGGAAGAATCGGCATTCACGATTTTCATAGCGGTGTGCGAGCCGGCATCGGCCGCCCTAATGAACGATTATCTCGGAGAAAATGCGAAAACGCCTAACATTTGTTATGATTTATGATAAATACTGCGCTTCATATTCAAAAAACCGGGGAATTATATTTCCGGTTGCCCGAGCCGCTCTTTTTTGAAATTTTTATGGAAAACCTGATAATGCTGCGTTATAATTGCAATATGATTTAAAATTTACGGGGCGCTGTCTTATGTTGCGTCCTTATCAGGAGGTTTATATGAGCACGCATATTGGAGCAAAGCAGGGAGAAATAGCCGAGAGAGTAATCCTTCCGGGAGATCCGCTCAGAGCCAAGTTTATTGCGGAGACATTTTTGGAAAATCCCGTGTGTTACAATAACATCAGGGGAATGCTTGGCTTTACAGGCACCTACAAAGGAAAGAGAGTGAGCGTGCAGGGAACGGGTATGGGCATTCCGTCAATCGGCATTTATGCATACGAGCTGATCAATTTTTATGGTTGCAAGCGTCTTATCAGAACCGGCACATGCGGTTCCCTCATAGAGAAGTACAAGATAAAGGACGTTATTATTGCGCAGGCCGCAGCCACGGACAGCGGAACGCAGATGACGCGTTTCGGCGCCGGAATCTCATTCCCTGCAGTGTCTGACTTCTACCTTATGACGGACGCTGTGGAGACGGCTAAGAAGCTTGGAGTGGAGCCTAAGGTCGGAACGGTTTTCTCCACGGATTTGTTCTACAGACCGACTTCAACGGAGCAGCTTATGAAGGAGTACGGAGTGGCTTGTTCCGAGATGGAATGTGCGGAACTGTTTACTCTCGGAGCGAGATACGGTGTTCAGACGCTTGGAATTTTAACGGTGAGCGATGAGATTTACAGCGGTAGGGAAACAAGTTCGGAAGAACGACAGGAATCCTTTACAACGATGATGAAAATAGCCCTTGACGCAATCTGATTAGTGTTATAATTATAGTGTTATAATTATTAAGTACTAACGTACAGGAGGCTTTTATATGGCACGTGGTGAGATAAAAAAAGAAAGCAAGGGCAGACCTTCTTCTAAGAATACTAAAGAGAGAACAATTAAAGAGCCGTCTTATATTGCTCCGGAAGTGATCAAGAAAAAGAAAGATAAGGATTTTTAATTCTCTGCTGACAAGCAGTGGGCGGTGCGGGCGAGTCGAAGGTAAGCGAGAACGGGTTGTATTAAGGCGTGAGCGAACCGGAGGGTAGCGTGAATAAGCTGTAGAACAGCGAAAAATGCAGTGCTGAGAGATAATTGTTTTTTAAAAAGCAGGTCATCCCGATGGGTGGTCTGTTTTTTGTTTTTATTGACGGATAGCGGCTGCTACGGATAACGGGTGATCGGGGTGCGATTAAGGTTTGCGTAAAGCCGGTTTTTACGGGATTTCTGAGATCTGATTTGCGAAGCGTCGGCAGCAAAAAAGTTTTATTACGGATAGTTGCGATCGGAATGATGCAGAGCCGGAAACGCCTGTAAAAGGATGAGGGATTTATGCGAGCGTCGGCAATCCCGGTAAAAGGCAGGAGTCGCGGAGCGCCTGAAACGAGTATGAAACGGCGGGCGGAATGCCGTTTATTCTGCGGAGGAAAAGAGTGTCGGTAGTTGAAAAGTATATAGAAAAAGTAAAGGCGAACGGCGGTGTGGTAAGCACCGAGATGATTTATTATCTTGCCGAAATAGAGCTGATAAGTCGGGTAAGTCCCGAAATTGCGAAGAGCATTGTTAAGGAACTGTCTGATCAGAGAACTCATTTGAAGCTGATAGCGAGCGAAAATTATAGTTCCATCGCCGTGCAGAGCGCTATGGGTTCTCTTCTGACGGATAAGTACAGCGAAGGATATCCGTATCACCGGTTTTATGCCGGATGTGATAATGTTGACGATATAGAAGCATTCGCATGTAAGAAGGCGTGCGAACTTTTCGGTGCGGAACATGCCTATGTTCAGCCTCATAGCGGAGCGGATGCGAATCTCTGCGCATACTGGGCGATTTTAAATCATAAAATCCAAAATCCGATTCTGGAAGAGCTCGGAGAGAAAAACGTGAGTCATCTTTCCCGCGAGGATTGGTTAAAAGTTCGAAAAGCAACAGGCGGACAGAAGATTCTGGGGCTTGATTACTATAGCGGCGGACATTTAACCCACGGTTACCGGCAGAATGTTTCCGCGCAAATGTTTGATTCTTATTCTTACGGCGTGAATAAGGAAACGGGGCTTTTGGATTATGATGAGATAGAGCGTCTCGCTATGGAGATAAAGCCTCTTATTCTGATAGCGGGTTATAGTGCGTATCCGCGGAAAATCAACTTTAAGCGTATGAAAGAAATAGCTGATAAATCCGGAGCCGTTCTGATGTGCGATATGGCGCATTTCGCAGGGCTTGTAGCCGGCGGAGTGTTCGCAGGAGAATACAACCCGGTGCTTTGGGCGGATGTGGTTACGAGCACAACTCATAAAACGCTGCGCGGACCGCGCGGGGGGCTTATTCTTTGCAAGGAAGAATTTGCCGAAAGCGTGGATAAGGGCTGTCCTCTTGTGATAGGCGGTCCGCTTCCTCATGTTATGGCTGCTAAAGCGCTCTCGTTTGTGGAAGCGGGAAAACCGGAGTTTAGGGAGTATGCTCACAAGATAGCGGAAAATGCAGGGGCTCTTGCGTCCGCGTGCATGGAAGCGGGCTTAAAAGTTTGCACCGGAGGAACGGAGAACCATTTAATGCTTATAGATGTGTCGCCGTTCGGCTTAAACGGCAGACAGGCGGAAGCTGTGCTTCGCGAAGCCGGAATAACGCTTAACAGAAATGCGCTTCCTTTTGATCCGAACGGACCTTGGTACACTTCAGGGCTTCGTTTGGGAACTGCTGCGCTCACAACGCTCGGTATGGGAACGGATGAGATGCGGGAAATAGCGCAGATTATCGCCGATGTGCTTAAAAATACTAAACCTGCGGTCCTTGCAAAGGCGGACGACTCGGGGCATGAGGTGAAAACGCTTAGCAAAAACAAATACGAAATCGCCTCTTCCGTGATAAACAGGGCGAAAGACGGGGTGCA
>CAMKAB010000006.1 GCA_946410375.1 uncultured Spirochaetaceae bacterium | reverse complement strand
AAACGAGCGATAGTACTATCTGTACAGCGCGAGTGCGAATTGTCCGAAGATGACCGTATAAATGAAAATTATCGCTTGCTGAACTGGAAGCGGCGGCGTGCTCCGCGCTGACCGTACTTCTTTCTTTCAACCATTCTCGGATCACGAGTCATGAACCCGTTCTCGTGCAACACAGGCTTGTTTGATTCGTCAAAAGCGACAAGAGCTCTTGCAATACCATGTCTGCAAGCACCTGCCTGACCGGTAGTTCCACCGCCGGAAACATTGATAACAATATCAAACTTCTTGAGACTGTCCGTTACATCAAGCGGCTGTCTGACAATGAACACACAAAGAGAATCCTTGAAATAATCCTCAAGCTTTCTTCCGTTAACCGTAATATTCCCGCTCCCCTCTCTGAGATAAACTCTTGCGGTAGCGGTTTTTCTGCGGCCAGTACCCTGACCCAGATTTAAACCCTTATCTTCTGTCTTAGCCATGTACTCACCCCTTAAACTGTGTATTCAATCGGCTTCTGTGCGGCATGAGGATGCTCAGCACCGGCATAAACCTTTAAATTCGTGAACAACTTACGACCCAGCGGTCCTTTCGGAAGCATACCCTTGATTGCATGCTCCATCGGGAAACAAGGCTTGCGCTCTACTGTCTGATTATAAGTTTCCTCTTTAAGACCGCCTGCATAGCCCGAAACACGACGATACATCTTGTCTTCGCCCTTTGCACCGGTTACAACAGCCTTTGCCGCATTTATGATAATCACATAATCGCCGATGTCTGCGTTAGGAGCGAACTCCGGCTTATTCTTACCGCGTAAAATGTTTGCAGCAGCCACCGCAGTTCTGCCCAAAGGCTTTCCCGCAGCATCTATTACATACCATTTCTTTTCAACCTGAAGCGGTTTCACAAAAATTGTCTTCATAATAAATATCCTATTAAGTTCTTACATCACAATCAAATACAGTCTGAAAGCAAGTGGGAAAGGGTGCATCGTCCCATATCCGAAAATAATGCAAAGTAATATTATCCGTTTTACTGTTTTATGTCCACACTTTCACCGACACCGGTGAAGAAGAACAAAACCGCGCGCCATACGCATATGAAACCACATGCCTACAGCGCCGTACGCACATTCCGTCTGAAAAATTCAAACTCAAAATCTTCCGTAAACAGCATGTGCAAAGTCCGGTTTCCCGCGTTTCGACGCCGTTCAAACGATGCGCAACACCGCATCAGATTTCCGAACACAACGCCTCACCCGCAACGCCTGAAATCGTCCGCAGGAAGTTCCGTTAAAAAATTAAATACCCTTGTGTCCGCGAATCTGCTCAGGCACGCGAGCAGCCTTACCGATCTTACCTCTGAGGTAGTACAGCTTAGCTCTGCGAACTTTGCCGCGGCGAACAACTTCTATATTTTCCACTCTCGGAGAGTGAAGCGGGAAAATTCTCTCAACACCCACGCCGTAGGAAATCTTTCTGACTACGAATGTTCTTCTGATACCTGAATTATTTTTTGCAATTACGGTGCCTTCATACACCTGAATACGCTCTGTGGCGCCTTCAACAATCTTGAAATACACCTTTACGGTGTCTCCGACATGAAAATTCTCAGCGTCCTGCTTCATCTGCTGAGTTTCGATAGCTTTAATAATATCCATTTTATAACCCCTTCGGTCAAATTTCTTTTTACGGTAAAACCGTATTTTTTCGCCTCGCAAAGCGTTTCCAAAGCTCCCGCCCGGTCCTCAACATCGCGAACCCCCGGCGGTCCTTAAAAACCGGCCCAGACATAAGCCTTGCGCCTTTCCGCATATGCAACCTCAGTTCGTGTTCTGCGAACATCCGCCACGCTCGGCTCTTATTTCTTCCAGAATCTTCAGCGCCTCTTTATCCGGCACTGCATTATCCAGCAATTCAGGCCTGTTTTTCAATGTTTTTTCAAGCCTTTTTTTCAGCCTCCACTTCCGTATATTCTCATGATGCCCGCTTAAAAGCACTTCCGGGACTCTCATTCCCATATACTCTTCCGGACGCGTATACTGAGGGTATTCCAGATACGGACCGGTGAAGCTCTCTTCTTCAAGGGAAGATTTCGCGATAACCCCGTCTATCAAACGATAAACGGCATCAATTATCACCAGGGTGGCTACCTCCCCTGAACTTATCACATAATCTCCTATGCAAATCTCGTCGCTCACATAACGGTCTATTATTCTCTGGTCTATTCCTTCGTAATGACCGCATATAAAAGTAAGCTCGCTTTCCGCACTTAACTCTTCCGCAAACCTCTGCGTGAGAGGTCGTCCGGCAGGACTTGCATAAATTACGCGACTCGTATCAGCACTGCACGAATCCAGAGCTTTAAAGAACGGTTCGGGCTTAATGACCATGCCTGCTCCGCCTCCAAAGGGTGAATCGTCGCATTTGTGATGTCTGTCTGCAGTAAAATCCCTCGGATTTATAATCTCGTAAGAAACCTTACCGGAAGACACCGCGCGTGCCATAATTGAATTTGTGAAGAACGGCTGAATCAGTTCGGGAAAAAGCGTAATGACATTTATTTTCACTGAACAAGTTCCTTTTTCAAAAGTTCAAGCGTACCTTTTTCAAGATCCGCCTCTCCGACGAATACGCCTTTCAAATAAGGAACAAGCCGGTATTTTCCGTCCGTACACTTCACTTCCAGCAAGAGAGCCTGAGCTCCCTCAATCAATGATTCAACAACTCCGCTTTCTTCTCCGTTGTGCATAAGAACGAGCCCTATCAGGTCCGCAGTATACACTTCTCCTTTTTTAAGCCCGGATGCAAGATTTCTCGGCACCAGCACATTGAATCCCGAATAGAGCTTTGCGTCTTCGGGATTGTCCAGTCCTTTAAACTTTATGAGGACTTCTCCCTGATAATCCTGCACCCTCTCAATCTCCAGATGTTTCTCTATTCCGTCTTTCTCTACTGTAACTTCTTTCAGTTTAAAGAAATGCGAAATATCATCCGAAAAAGGGCGCACCTTCAGATCGCCTTTTACTCCATAAGGTTTTCTTATTACCGCTGTTGTAAGAAATTCTTTCATTTGCTTTTTTTCAGTCTAAAATCTCCAGGCTAGCATGCTTGCCCGTCTTAGTTGATGTCGCACTCAAAATCGTTCTGAGCGCCCTTGCTATCCTGCCGCCCTTTCCGATTACCTTTCCGATGTCCTCGGGTGCAACGCGCAATTCGATAATTGTCGCTTTTTCCCCTTCCATAACATTCAGTTCAACCCGGTCCGGGTTATCAACTAAGCTCCGTACAATATATTCAACCAGAGCTTTCTCCACAGAATTACTCCTTCACAGGGGCTTCTGAGGAAGCAGGCTTTCTTATAATAGCAATACCCTGTTTTGCAAATAAAGAGCGCACAGTGTTTGAAGGCTGAGCTCCCTGACAAATCCAGTAAGACGCTCTTTCCGCATCAATTTTCACCTGCTTATCTTCTGCTTCAATCGGGTGATAAAATCCAATCTCATCAAGGGGCTGACCCTTTGTTGCTTCTCTTGAATCCATTACTACCACTCTGTAGTAAGGTCTCTTCTTCGTACCGAATCTCTTTAATCTGATACTAACGCTCACATTTTCCTCCTACCGCGTTCACTGCGAAAGCGGACTTGCTTCTCAAACGCATTTTTCCATTCCCGAAGCGCACAACCCGATCACGGTTCTTCCATCCTCGTTTTCGGGCGCCGTTTCCGCCCTCATTTCATACCCATCTGCTGCATCAAGGCATTCTGGTATTTCTTATTTTTAGCGAGCTTCTTCATACTTAGCCGCATTTTTTCAAACTTTTTCAAGAGATGCCCCACTTCTCCGACCGAAGTTCCGCTCCCTTTCGCTATTCTTTTTTTTCTAGCCGAGCCAATTATATAGATATTTTTTCTTTCTGTTAAGGTCATAGACTGAATAATCGCTTTTTCTTTTAACAATTCTTTCTTGTCCACCATATCTTCCGTTATAGCTCCCTTAGCGCCGGGAAGCATATCCAGAATCTTTTCCACACCACCCATCTTGGTCATATTTTCAATCTGCTCCAGATAGTCATCCAGGTCAAACTCGGATTTAGCCATCTTTCGCTGCAACTTTTCAGCCTGCTCGGCATCAAAGGTTTCCTGAGCTTTTTCAACCAGACTTACCACATCTCCCATTCCGAGAATACGGCTCGCCATTCTGTCCGCATAGAAAACATCCAGATTTTCCGCTTTTTCACCGGTTCCGATAAACTTAATCGGACGTCCGACAATCTCCTTAAGCGATAACGCCACACCTCCGCGGGTGTCCGAGTCAAATTTCGTAAGGATCACTCCGGTAATTCCGACTTTCTCCTCAAACTCCTTTGCGATATTCACGGCGTTCTGACCCGTCATCGCATCGGAAACGAAAAGCCGTTCATCCGGGGTAACCGCGCTGCTTATCTTCCCGATTTCCTCCATCATATCGGCGTCCAAATGCATACGCCCGGAGGTGTCTATAATCAAAACGTTGTACTGTTCGCGCCTGGCGTACTTAAGAGCGTTTTCAGCGACCTTAACCGGATTTTTCGCATCATGCTCGGAATAAACGGGAATTGAGTACTGCTCGCCGAGAACTTCCAACTGAGTTATTGCGGCGGGACGAACGAGGTCGCACGCAGCCATGAGAACGCGCCGCCCTTCTTTTTTCAAGCGGTACGCAAGTTTCGCGCTCGTCGTGGTTTTTCCGGAGCCCTGCAAACCCATCATCAGAATCACCGATGTCGTATCCGGACCCTTAAGATTCAGCTTCTCGGAATCCTTATCCCCGAGAAGAGACACCATCTTATCATAAACAATCTTAATGAACTGCTGCCCGGGATCTACGGCTTTTAAAACCTTGTCTCCGAGAGCTTCTTCACGTGTTCTGTTGATAAAACGACGCACCACGCGAAGATTCACGTCTGCGTCTAAAAGAGCGCTCTGAATCTCGTTCGTGGCGTCCTGAATATTCTTCTCAGAGATTTTGCTCTTTCCCTGAAATGTTCTTATCAGATTTGAAAATTTATCGCTTAATGAGTCAAACATGGGTTCAGTTTACCCGTCAAAAGAAGAAGTGTCAATTTAAAGAGACCTGAGACGGCACCCGTCCGCTCCGCGTTTCCGCCCCGTTTATTCAAAAACAAAACCCGGGGCGAAAGGCAGGCTTCACCTGAAGCACCTTCGAACTATCTCTATTATCCTCTCCTGCTCGGCAGGCGTCATCTTGTTGTCGCTCGGAAGGCATAAACCGCGGCTGAAAATATCCGCGCCGATGTCCTCCCCCGAACCCGCAATATATGCGTTTGTCCGCCCGCGACCGTTTCCCTGCACGGTTACAAAAGCATTTCCGCGGTAAATCGGCTGCATATGCATCGGTTTCCAAATAGGACGCCCCTCAGCACCGAAATAAGAGAGCGCATCCAAAATCTCATGCGGAGAACTTTTCCCCGAAACATGCTTATAAAGATATTCCCTGTCGCCCCTCACCATTGGAGAGACCGCATCCTTATCTATAATCAGACAGGAAAGCCAGAAATTCGGAACGCTTTTTTCATCATCAAAAGGATTCATCCTCGCAGGCAGTCCTTCAAAGCCCTTCTTATAACGCTCGTATATGGCTTTTTTCTGAGCGATGTGTTCATCAAGATACGGCAGCTGCCCGCGAACAATTCCCGCAATAATGTTGCTCATACGGTAGTTGTATCCGATTTCCTCGTGCTCGTACCATGGAGCCGCCTCTCTGCTCTGAGTGGACCACTTTCTCGCCTTATCCGCATCCTCTTTTGAGTTCGTTAAGAACATTCCGCCGGCAGATCCCGTGATTATTTTATTTCCGTTAAAGGAAATAGCATTATAATCTCCGAGAGCTCCCGTCTCCGTCCAGCATTCGGAAGCGCACTGCGTCAAATCGTCCGCGCCGCATCCGGAAGCGCACTGAGCCCCGCGCTCACGCGAGTTCTGCATGAATCCGTCCGCGCCGCTCCGAAGAAAACTTTGATTATTTCCGCCATTTCCGCTCGCCGCCGGGCTTCCGTCCGCGCCGCACCTTCCGTTTTCTCCGCAGGGGCGGTTTCCGCCACTCAAACCGTAGCCGGCTTTGAGCCTGTACTTAGCCCCGAGGCTCTCCGCCGCATCCTCAACAATCAGAGCCCCGTGTTTTCTGCAAATTTCCCGAATTTCATTAAAACGCCCGGGCGTTCCGTACAAGTGAGCAATCACAACTAGACGCACATCAGGATACATTTCAAACGCTTTTTCAAGCGCTTTCGGACTCATATTCCATGTATCATACTCGGTATCAATGAAAACAGCCTCTCCGTCCTCGTAAGCCACGGGATTTATAGAAGCGTCAAACGTCATATCGGAGCAAAAAACCTTATGCCCTTTAAGCGTTCCCTCATTCGGACGGGCCTGTCCGTACAATCTTTCCGCCGCAAGCTTTATCGCAATGTGGAGCGCCGCAGTACCGCAAGAGAGCCCCACGGCGTACTTCACCCCCGCATATTCCGCAATCCTGCACTCAACCTCGTTGATATTCTCCCCGACCGTTGAAACCCAGTTGGTGTCAATTGCCTCGTTCACCCATTTTTTTTCATCACCGTGCATTGTGGGAGACGAAAGCCATATTTTATTCTTAAACGGTTCGATTCCGCTGAAATTTTCTTTTAAAATCGCACAATCCATAACTCAAAACTCCTTTTCACACAGCTACTCGCAACTGATTATCCGCCGGAACTCTATCACGCAAAGAAATTTTCGTAAATTTACGAATTGCTTTTCCGATTAAACTCGGGAACAGCGCTTTGCAAAAGAGAAACAAGGTCATCACGCTTCATACCCGGCATCTCGCTCACGGTTTTCTTCAAATTCGCAGTCGTAAAAGCGGTGTTCTTATTCACAACCGCCTTGAATATCTTCTCATTCTCCGTGGGAATCGTATTATCCTTATTGGCAAGCAACTCTTCGTACAGCTTCTCTCCCGGACGTAAACCGATAATCTTAATCTCCGACCTTCCGTCGCCGAAAATATCAATCATTTTCTGGGCGAAATCGTAGATTTTCACCGGCTCGCCCATATCCAGCACCATAACCTCCCCGCCGTTTGCAAGAGTGGCGGCCCTGAACACCAGGCTCACCGCTTCGGGAATCGCCATGAAATAGCGGATAATATTTCTGTCCGTAACTGTTATCGGACGCCCCGCCTTTATCTCCTCAAGGAAGAGCGGCAGCATTGATCCGCGGGAACCTATCACGTTTCCGAAACGAACGCAGCAGAAATCGGTTTCTCCGCTCTCCGCATCAAAAGCGGCAGCCATCATTTCCACAACGCGTTTCGTGGCTCCCATTATATTGGTGGGATTCACCGCCTTATCCGTGGAAATCACCACAACACGCCCCGCTTTCCACTTCGAGGCGCTGCTGAAGACGTTAAAACTTCCGCAAATATTGGTAAGGATAGCTTCTTCCGGATACAATTCCATAAGAGGAACATGTTTATATGCGGCAGCGTGGAAAACGATGTCCGGTTTGTATTCCTCAAAAACCTCGTCTATCTTGGCGCCGTTTTTAATGTCGCACACAACAGGCACAACCTCTTCCGACCACTCTTTTTCGTAATTCAAAAGCCTGAGACAAACATCGTGCAGTTCCGTTTCATCAATATCAAGAAGAATCAAACGACGCAAACCGTAGCTCATAAGCTGCTTGCAAATCTCGCTTCCGATACTCCCGCCCGCACCGGTTACAAGAACGGTCTTTCCCTGGAACATCTCGAAAAGCGGCTCTTTCTCTATTGTGATAAGGTTTCTTCCGAGCAAGTCCGCATAGTCTATGTCTCTGATTGAAACATCGGAACGCCCCTTTGTCTCAAAAAGCGAAGGGACAATCTTCACGCTGACGTCGTTATTCCTCGCAATGCTCACCGCTCTTTGAATTTTCGCCGAAGAAATCTTGCTGATTGCGATAATAAGCGTATCAACCTTGTGTATTTTCAGCACGTAATCAAGCCGGTCCAAGTCTCCGAGAATCGGGTACCCCAGCACGATTTCGCCCTGCAAACCTTTATTGTCGTCGATAAAACCCTCAACATGGTACGAAAACTTGCCCTTTGAAGCCATTCTCACCATGGAAGAGCCCATGTCTCCCGCACCGTAGATGATAGCAAGCGGCAGATTCCGGTTCGTCCTTCCTTTCAACTCGGCATTCATTCTCACAACCATTCTGGTTCCCAAAACGCTCATAAAGGAAAGAATCGCATACACCAAAATCCACCTGATTTCGGGAGACATAAATCCCCGTATGTAGCCCACCACCAAGACGTACACAGCCGTGTTGATTCCCACGGACAACAGGGCTTCTCTGAAAACCTCAAGAGATGAGTCCACCACCCTGTTTCTGTAAAATTTAAATAAAGACAACGTAAAGACGTAGCCGAAAGACATTATCACTAAAAGAATTATCGGGGTGAAGTGAATGGTCTCGCCAATCAGAAAAAACGAAACGAACCCCATAAAAATCATAGAAACAAAGTCCAAAACAACAAAAAAAGCCTTTTTACGCATGAAAATCATTCTATTACCATAAGAATAAAAAGTAAATTAACCCCGAACGCCAATTAAACTCATCTTTTCAGTATTTTTAAAATAACGCTCCTGTTAAGAACAAGGCAAAGCAGCAAAACAAAAAATCTCAAAGCAAAGGAAACAGGACCGTCAACGTAGTAAAGAGCGAATTGAAGAGCGATTAACAAAACCGTCGCAATCCCTTTTTTCGGATAAAAAGCGATCTTAACGAATTTCTTTATATCAAACCATCTTATGATCAACACGACAAAATACGAAAAAAACGTCGTACAGGCCGCGGCAATCATTCCGAATCGGGGAATAAAGATGAAGTTAAGAGCGATATTGCATACCGCGCCGATAAAGGAGGTGATCAATGCCCCCTTGGTATCCTTGAAAACAATGTACAGAATACCTATGTTGCCCGCTAACGCGTGAATAAGCACCCCGATAACCAAAACGGAAGAGCAAACCCAAGCCGAAGAAAACTCGGAAGCGAACAAAAGCAATATCATCGGTTTTAAGACAACCAGAATGCCTAAAACGCCCAATGACAGCAGGCTGAAATAATCGTTAAAAATATCCGAATAGAACACGTCTCTTTCCGCATCCCCCGAGCTGTCTATCGCCGTGGTTTCCCACGCCTTATAAAAAATTTCTCCGCAAACAGTCAGCACAGTGGGAAGCTTTGTCGCCACCGCATATATCCCCGTAACGGCGACTCCCGCGTAAAAAGAAAGAATATACCTGTCCGACACATTCATTATCCACCACATGGAAGCGGAAGGCATTAGCGGCAGACTGTATTTCAAGCATGTCTTTAAGAGTTTCTTATCAAAAAATTTAAAAGAAAAATCATTCCAAAGCCTTAAGCAGAATATCAGGTACACAATCACAAGCGCCTTCGCAAGCACAAACGACACCATCCATCCGACGAGTTCCATTCGCAACGAAATTAAGAAAACGATGTTTCCGATCAGCAAAATCACCGAATACAACACACCTGAAAAAGCGTACGTGCCGATTTTGTCCTTGCCCCTTGCGTACTGTATCAGGTTGTTATAAAAAACATCCAACACGGCATACACAACGGAGATGATGATGCTGAGTTTAAACGGGAACACGGCGAGGTAAATTCCGACCCCTATCAGACACAGAGGCAGACTGTATAAACAAACCACAGTGGATGTTGAAAGCACTTTCTTATTATCGCAACTGCTGTCTTTGGTAAATCTGAATGTGGATTCGTATATATCCAAACAGATAAGCGGAACTATTAAATAACACGTAGTTGTAACCAAATCCATAATTCCGTACTGTTCCGCAGACATATAGAAAGAGTACAGCGGAGCGAGTATAAAACTTATCAGCCTGCTTCCGATGTTAGCGATAGCGATTAAAACAGTATTCTTCTTCAGTTCTTTAAAATTATCATTCATTCGTTTTATAACCGTCCATAACGTTTTTGATAACCTTGGAAACCTATCCCTTCTTGATTATTCTCCGATCACGGACAGCGTTATAAGTCCGCACGCATTGCCGATCCCGGGAACCTTTTCATTTTTATTTATTCTCCTCTCCTCAAGTCCATAGCGCTTTTAATAGCCTTTTTTATAAGCTTTCCTTCTGCGATATCTCTTTTAATCCTTAAAACATTGTTCTTCATCAGGGCGTAATTCTCTTTTAAATCAATATTCTGCAAATCCAAAAGAGAATCAACGGTGATACCGACATTGTTTTTTTCCACAAACTCCGCTACAGCCGCTTTCTTCCACGTAATTACAGGAATACCGCCCGCCATATAAAGCGCAAGTTTATGAGGGTTGTTATATAACAGATATTCCCCTGTCGCTCCGGTGCAGGCGTTTACCGAATCCCCGTCCCACACCAACCCGTAGTCCCCTTCCATTTGGTAAACGATTTTATCGGAGGGCAGGCTCCCTTTATAATGCACATTCGGCATACCGGAAAAATCCTTCCCGGTTTCCTCTCCGTAGATATTAAAACTGTATTTTTCTATTTTATTCAACTCGGAAACAAACCCGGATTTCCTAAGATTACCGGCGAAGACTATGCTCCCCGAATACTCTTTACGGGTCACCGGCGTTTGCGGATTGTGCAGATAATCAAACAGGTACACTATCACGGTAGAGCCCTTGTAGCCGAACTTTTTTACAAGTTCGTCCATCTTTTTATTGTGCACGATAATAACGTCAAACATATTTAAAAGTCTGATCTCTTTTTTCAGCTCTTCATCCCTGTTTTTACCGTACCCGTTAATTCCCTGAATGGAAAGAAGGTCGTGAATCAGCGCGATTTTAAACGATTTTTTCGACACAAGTCTCAAAAGCTTCATAAAAGGACCGCTCACGGAACCGTACTGGACAAATATTGTTTTGCGTCCGATAAATTTATACATTGTAAAGAATTGCTGTACAATTCTGATTATTCTGCGCCGGGAAGGGCGGTAGGACGGTTTGAAGCCCGAAGACAAGGCTATATCGTAAACGTCGTTTTTAGCCTTTCCGCTCGCATTTCTCGTTTCCCTTTTCGGAACCGCATACTGAATATATTTCATTTCCTGTTATCCTTTCCGTTTACCGCATTTCGAGAGCTTCTGCGTTTTTCCCGTGTAAGCGCGAAGCAACTTGCACGCCTTATCAGGGCTTCGCCGGCTTCTGCGTTTTTTTCGCATAAGCGAGAAACAACTTGCACGTCTTATCATGGCTCCACCGGCTTCTGCGTTTTTCCCGCGTAAGCGAGAAACAAGGCCTCCACCTTCCTGAAACAGGCGTTAAGTTCGTATGTGCTGCAAACAAAATCCCTTCCGACCCTCGACAAACGCATTCGCTCTTCCTTACTATCGTAAAGTCTTTCAATCGCACAGGCTATCGCATTACTGTTCTTTCTCGGAACAACAATGCAAGTCTTTTCGCCGCCCGTCGCCTCTAAAAGCCCCGGAATATCGGAAATAATCAAAGGTGTACCGCTTGCCTCCGCTTCTATTGCGGAAACGCCGAACGATTCGCTTTCCAGAACGCTCGGCACCACGGCCGCATCCATATCAGCCCACTCCCGAGCCGCCTGCTCCTGAGGAATGAACCCGAGCCACGTAACAACGGACTCCAGCCCCGATTCTTTTGCAAGCTTTTTATAATCTTCCGCTTTTGAGCCCCTGCCTGCTATGCGCACCTTCAAGGGTATGTCCGGTCTTTCCCTTCTTACAAGGGCGGCGGCTTCCAGGAGGTAGTCTATTCCGTACTTCGCTTCAAGCGTCTTAACAATACCTACAATGAATTCCGAACCATCCGTACGATCTCTTTTTGCGGGATTAAACAAGTCAATATCCACCCCGAACGGAGTAACGTCTATTTGTTTCTTTGTATATTTCCCCGCTTCGTCCGCCATAGCGCGACTGGTGGAGAAAATATGTCCGGCTTTTTTCAAACTGTATTTCAGCAGCAATCTGTGCAACACGCTCTTCTTCGGGAAATCGTAAATATCGGCTCCCCACACGGACAAAACATATCCTTTCAGCCCGGATAAAGCCGTACACGCTCCATAACTCGTTGCGTAATGAGCATTTACAATATCAGGATTTATCTTCTTTACAATTTTCCCGACCTTTTTCGCATGAAAGAGATATGCTATTTTTTTTGAATCGCTGTCGTTTACCGACACACCCGTGTCTATATAGTGCACTCTGACGCCCGGTATTTCCCCGCGAGTGAAGGACACCACGTCCACGCTATGCCCCGCATTAGAAAACCAGGTCGCCCATTTTATTGTGTGATAATTATTTGCCGGAGCGACAAAACATATCTTCATGCAATTCTCCTGACATATTTTTTCTTTTTCAAGAACCCGAACAGAATATTCCTCATCGTATTGCACAAAGACAAAACACGATTTTGCTTTTCCGAAATTCTATGAAGTCTGTAAAACCACTTAATCAATTCCATCGTATTTTGAGTGCTGACGCTCCCCGCTCTGCCGCGTCGGTATAAAGCGAGGTCCTCGTTCAACAGGTAGCAATCCGCTTTTTTGCTCACTTCCAACCACATCGCATAGTCATTATGCCGCTTTATATCTTCTATTTGTATAAGCCCCGCAACATCTTTGTTGTACATAACCGTAAGACACCCCGGATAGCAGTAATTCTTAAATGCGCGTCTTGTAACTTTAGGGGGACCGCTTACCCGCATGCCGCTCACCTTGCCGCTGTAATCCATTTCCGTGTAATCGGTGTAAGAAAAAGCGTAGCCGTGTTCTTCCATAAAAGAAACCTGCTTTTCCAGTTTTTCAGGTCTCCAAAGGTCGTCCGAATCCAGAAACGCGATATACGTTCCTGATGCGCTGAGCAGAGCTCTGTTTCTACTCAGCGCCGCCCCTTTCTGAACATCGTTTTTGAAGTACTTTATTCTGTTATCTGACAAAAACGGCTGCACCACGGCGTCCGTATTATCTGTTGAAGCGTCATCAACGATAATCAGCTCAAAATCCTTATAAGTCTGAGTCAAAACCGATTGTATTGAATCCGCTATCAGATGGGCTGTATTATAAGACGGCATAATAATGGACACTAATTTATTCATATATTTTTCTCTAAAAATCGCTTTTCACATCTCTTTAAGCTATATGAAGTTATTAAAACTCACCACGTTTTCATTCCTGAATTCCGTGTAACAAACAATCAATTATTTTTTTTCCTGTTGCACTTTTCCAAAAGCTTTACGGCATAGTCCTGCAATTCATCATATCGCTCTTTTGAAACTTTTCCCTCTTTTAAAAGCGCATCTCCGAAATCATCGGTAACATCCAGTTCTTCGAAGCTTTCCGACCTGCAAAATATCTTTTTTACCGTTTTAAACAATATGCTGACATCACCCTTAAGTGTAATCCGCTCCATATATCTCAAATCATAATCAATCTTTTTTTCCCATGTTATCGCATTTCTTCCGTTCACCTGCGCCAATCCGGTAATTCCCGGTCTTACGGAATGACGCATTCTCTGCCCGGGGGTCATAAAAACCATATCTCTGACTAAAAAAGGTCTGGGACCGATAAAAGACATATCGCCTTTCAGCACATTGAAAATTTCGGGAATCTCATCGAGAGAAGTGCGTCTCAGCATTTTGCCGAATCCGGTAAGCCTTTCATTATCCGGCAAAAGTTTTCCGTCCTTGTCTCTTGCATCGGTCATGGTTCTGAATTTATACATATTGAAGATTTTCTCTTCCCCGTTTCCTGCCTTAATTCCGGGACGAGGCTGCTTGAATATAACCGGCGTTCCCATTTTTATCGCAACAATTATGTATACGAAAATATAAATCCAAAAAAAAGGAACAATGATTATCAAAGAAAACAGTATATCCAGAATTCTCTTAACATATTTTTCATAAAAAGTCTTTTTACGCACACCGTTATTTTAGTACCATACCGGCAAAAAGTAAATTAACATAACCGTGTTTGAGCGCTTTTGAACGGTATTTGCACCAAAATTGCAGTGTTTTACTCTCAATGTGCATAAATATGTTGCTTTTACGCAACATTTTTTAGCAAAACACCTCGTATTCCCGAACTGTTCCCACCTGTTCCCGCGGATATTTCCCCGCACCATACATGACGATTT
>CAMKAB010000005.1 GCA_946410375.1 uncultured Spirochaetaceae bacterium | reverse complement strand
CGCTTGCTGCGCTGTTCATTTTGGGCGGGATAATGGTGTCCTGCAGCCAGGAAGTTACTGCGGACTCCACAATGGTAAAGACAGCGGAAAAAACAAGTCCGTCAAGCACAAGCCCTACAAGCAGCAACACGAACACAACGCCTACGGGAACAAACAAACCCGGAAAAATAGTGGCATATTATAGAGAAAGTTCAAAAAGGCTTGATGCATGGAGACTGTCCAGCACGGATTATGAGGTTTCCACAGGGAAGGTTCAGGACAGCGATTTTAGAGCATTAGATACTCTCATGGAAGGGAAAATCATATACGGACTCTCCTTTGAGGGAATAAGTAGGATAGAAGGCGCTTTTTCTAAAGACGGGGTAGAGACCGGTTTGCAGCAACTGCGCTTCACAACAGACCTTGAATACATAGGAGAGGATGTGTTCAGGACTTGTTACCGGCTTTTTGAAGTGGATTTTGCGGGAAGCGCGCCGGAAGTGGAGGAAACAGCGTTCCCCGATGCAGAAGAGTTTAACTACGACTGCGTGTTCAGTGTTCTGGAGGGCTCTGACGGAGCGTCCTGGGTCAAGGCTTTGAAGCCTTTCATAACCGGTAGCGCAAAGCTTGGCATAACATCAAAAATCACGCTGAAAACCAATGAAACTGAGTATGCGGAAAAATATGCGGAATTCGGAACACCGAAATTTGCGAATGACGCGACTGAGCTTTCCGGGAATTATTATCTTGGAAGGGTTTTGAACGTGCAGACTCCCACAAACGCAGGATACACGTTCCTGGGTTTCTATGCGGATTCAGACACCACTGCCACGCAGATAATTGATGCTGACGGAAAGTCCATTCCTAATGTGACGAGCTATACCGATAGCGACGGAGCCTGGATTAGAGAAGAAGACACAGAACTGTATGCGCATTGGAAAGAAGAGGGCGCTCTTTCTTACTATGAAAAAGGAGCGGCATTTCTGAAGGAGTACATAGGCTTGGAAATTCCTAAGTGGGACAATCTCGTAGGTGCAAATAATGACAACTCAGCCGATTGGACTACGGAAACCGGAATGCATTTTCTTCTAAACAGCAACATAAGCAGTGAGTTGTATACGAGTCTTACCAGTTATAGGCTTGCTGACACCTTAGGATACTTCTATTCGCCTCAACATAAATCGGTTTCGATTCAGGAAGATGAGTATGAATGTCTTTATACCACATCAACCTGGTTTGCATATGATTTGCCTGAGGATAAGCAGACAGATGATTATAAGAAGTGCAGAATCATATTGGGAACCGGCAAGGAGACGTCAGAAGCCGATGAGTTAGTGATAACATACCCTTACATTTCGCTTGATGTCTCCTTCATAAAGAGCGCAGTCGGAACCCTCGGATCCGCCGGCGGGTACATATTCTATGATGTGGACGAGGATAACAACAGCGAGAACGAAGGTGCGGGACCTGACGGCCTGAAGTCCGACGTATGCGGGTGGAAATTCCTGGAGACGGCAGCTGCTGATTACTTTACAACAGCTACGTACATATGGTTCAATCAAGCTATTGACACCAGCATGACAAGCCAGAATATCGGAAAAGGAGAAGACAATACAATTGAAATCCTGTCTGTTGCACGAAGGACTGTAGAAAACATTGACTTTGAATATGCCGCAGAAGTCTGCGCATTCTACAGGGATAGCAACGGATACCGCGACTACTTCATGCCAAGCCTGAAAGAACTGGAGGCTATACGTAATAATCTTTTCATCAAGGGCATCGGAGGTTTTACTAGAGATCAGTACTGGTCAAGTTCTGAAAACAACAAGTTCAACGCATTAGTGTTTGATTTCGCTCAGGGAGAACCTGCAAGTGCGGAAAAAACAGACGCCCGCAAAATTCGCCCTGTACGAAAAATTTACGAATTCAGGGACTAGTGATTCCTTTTATAGCACTTTATGGTGCAAAAACTTAGGGCGCCGGCTTAAAATCGGTGCCCTTTTTTTAAGCATATCACATTCGATATAAACTTCCGATAAATGAGACAAATGAGTTTATTCTCAATTATCTGTATGCCATTGAGACGTTTCATACTACGGAAAAGCCGCCGATTTCATAAGAACCTATACAGGCTGGGAGCTGCCGCAGTGGTATGGAAAGGCGGAAGCAAGGAATGATAACTCCGCATCGTGGTCCACGGAAAAAGGAATGCATTTCTATTTGGATAAAAACCTTGATTTCGAGTTTGTATATAACAATTTCTCTAATGGTTTGGAATTTGCAAACCTGGAATTCGGCAACGAACTGAGATATACTTCCAAAGGAGAAAGTTCTCAGGGTGCGGGGGTACAGTATACTACCATTACTTGGTTCGGTAATTATTTGGCTGAGAAATATCGGACTTATAATTATAAAATGTGCAGAATTACAATTGGAAATCGCTTGTCAAGCGAATTTTCATCTGATGGAGTCGTGCAAAGCTTCAGTTATCTTTCAATAGACATTTCCTTCATAAAGAGCGCAGTCGTAACAAAAGGAACCGTTGTGGGCTACTTTTTTTACGATGTAGACGAGGATAATGACCAAACCCCGGACGGACTCGGACCTGACGGATTAGATTCAAAGTATTCCTGGAGATTCCTGGAAACTGCGCCGAAAACCGGATTTTGTGCTTGGGGACCGGAGGGTACTGTTACCGGTGCGAATGGCGAACCGCACGGATGGGGAGAGAATAACACCGTTACGATAACAGAGACTATAGGGGAGGATACCGAAAATAATTATGCAGCTTTAATGTGCAAAAACTTTGAAGACGGATTTAGCAATAATGAAGGTTATTCTGCGCCATTTGGCAGATACTATCTGCCGAATTTGAAAGAACTGAAAGCGATTTACGATAATCTTGTCTGTAATAATTTGGGAGGATTAGCAGAAGATAAGTATTGGTCAAGCTTAGAAAATGACGCTGACAATGCCTATTATTTAGATTTTAGCAATGCGCAGGAATCCACAAGCAGCAAAGATTGTTTTATGCTTATCTGTCCTATTCGTCAACTCAGAAAATAACAGCTTTTGATTTGCTTTAAAGTTTTTTAGAAAAAACAGGGCATCGGTCTTTGAATTGAGTAAGTTCATTGCCGGCGCCCTTTTTCTTTTTTCCGCACTAGAGGAAAAGGTCATGTTAATGGAATAGAGAACTTCTGGTCTTATGCTAAAAGACGTTTAGTTAAGTTCAATGGTTGTTCGGATACTGCATTTGTGTTATACTAAAAAAAATATGAATGGAGATATAACTGTCGTAGTGAAGACTTACTAAAGTCAATAAAAAGCTGTTTAAAACTACTTATCAAAAATATTTTAATACTTAACTAGTCAAGAACCAAAAGATATAATTTTGTATAAATTATTATATATAGAGTTTATATGTTGATGCAATTGTTTTACATTTTGTAATAAATAAAAATAAAGATATAAACAAAATCGTACGAAATTAATATTGAATAAAATAAAAGAGGAATATTATGGCAACACACATGAGTATAAGATTGGCATGGCATAACGAAGGTTGGAATGGGCATATTTGTCAGAAACCTTGTGAAAATCCTTACTGTGTTGGGCAGCATTCTTATCCTGGTAATTTAATCGCAAATAATCGAGATATTGAATACGAAACAGTACATGCAGGAGAATCTTGCTCAGATAATCCATGTGCTGTTGCCTGCGGTCTTAGTGTAAATGCTTTTGGTAAAGATCCCATAAAAGTTCGCGTAGATACACCTGATTTCTGGAATAAAAAAGATGCAGATCCAATAAAAATTGAGTTACCACCTTATACAGTTTGTACATGGTGCTATGAGCCAATGTATAGCGAAGATGTAAAGGTTCATGGCAACTCAAAACAAAAATATGATTACAATAAAAGAAAAGCTGGTGCTGAAAAGTATTTTTCTCAATTTGAACCAGGTAAATCCTTGATTTTTTATTATGCCGGTTATAGCAATCCTTTTTCAGAAAATGAAGAAAATAATTATGTTATTACTGGTATTTCTCGAGTAAAGAAAATCGAGTCAACTTACTACTATGACAATACAAGTGAAGAAATACAGAAGAGATATGCAGGTGGTTTTGTATGGCAAAGACCTGTCACATCAACTTATCCAATTTCATTCATCAGATTTGGAACAATCAATGTTTGGTGATTCCCAATACTTGGAAAATAATGCGTTCTCTACTAGCCATCAGAGCGTAAATGTTTATGGTCTACCAGAAAAATGTTATGAAGTTCGAGCAGAAGATACAGCGATTGATGTTCAAATCCATAAGCCTTCTATTAATAAAGGAACATCTAATGAATTAGAAAATGAATTTTTAGATGAGAAGAGAGATGACGAGTAATTCCTGAGGAACTGAGAAAAACGGCAATAGATCTTCCTGTAAAGGGAGCAATAAAAGGTTGGTGCTATTTAGTTCCTTATGACGGAAAAGTAAAGGACCATACTTTAAAGCAAACTGAAGTAATGTTCATTCCTCTAATAAGAAACGGGCAAGAAAAAATGGTTACTGTTTCTGTAGTAAAAGAGGATAGAATAATCTACATTTCAAAGGAAATGTTCAAATTGTATGAACATGGACTGAGTGAAGTAGATGGAATAGAATTGAGGAAGAAATTTTAGGTATTATGAAAAAGAATGACTAATACAATTGGCCTTCATGACATCATCTTCGTAACCGACAAATACGGCAGACGAAACAAAACTGGTGATATAGAAAAACTACAATATGATTCTCGTAAAGATGTATACTTCATCACATACAAGGATGGAAAAACATATCCATGCAGAAGTGCTGATCTTCAAATAATCAAGAACTGTCTTAAAGATAAACAATCTGCTACAGTCTTTGACTACCTTCTGCAGATGGCTCAGTTCAGTGATATTAAAAATGATGAAGGTCAGAATCTTCTTGTAAAGAATCTTGAAAAGTCAAAGTTTGTAAATGAATATTCAGTTTTAGCCCGATACCTAAACCCTAAAAAAGCTAAAGAAGAAAAATCAAAAACACACTCGCTGATTTTTCCTTTTGGCTGCAATAACAGCCAGTTTAAGGCTGTAAGTACAGCTTTGAATAATCAGGTAAGTATAATTCAAGGGCCTCCTGGAACTGGAAAAACTCAGACTATTCTAAACATAATTGCAAATCTTTTGATGCATGATAAAACAGTTTTGATTGTATCAAATAACAATGATGCGACCAGAAATGTTTATGAAAAACTTGCTTCCGATAAGTATGGGTTTGGTTTTATCTGTGCTTTTCATGGAAAAAGGGAAAATATTGAAAACTTTCTGAAGAGTCAGCAGCAGTTCTATCCGGAATATCTTAAAGACTGGAAGAACAATTTACCGATTTTGTCTCCGCTCTTGGATGAAGATATCAAACATCTTGGAAAATACTTTGAAGCTAATGAACGTATTTCTATAATCAAATCAGAATTAGCTGCACTAGAAATTGAATCTAAATATTTTGATAACTCAATTACAGATGTTTACAGTAATAAAAAGCTGTTGAAAAAATCTTCTGATGCTCTAATGGACTTACTCCAGAAGATTCAATTTACTTATGAAGAAAAAGAAAAGTTCGGATTCTTTATGAATCTAAAACTTAAGCTTTCCTTTGGTCTTGGAGAAAAAGGTAACTGGAATGTTAATCCTGACAAAGCAATAGAAACAATTAAAGCTACTTATTATCCTCTTAAAAAGAAAGAACTTGAGGATGAATTAAATGAAGAAGAAAGTATTGTAAAAGATTTTAGTCCAAACGATGTTTATGAAAAATGTTTAACAATTTTAAGGAGTGAAATTGCAAAGAAATATTCCAAGAAAGTTGAGCGTACACAATTCAAAGATGGTAAAGAAATATATTTTAATCCCGCAAGTTTCGCTAGCGAATATCCTGTGATTCTTAGTACGACTTTTTCATCCAGAGGAACAACAGGGCAGGGAACTGAATTTTTGTTTGATTATGTAATCATGGATGAGGCTTCTCAGGTTGATGTTGTTACTGGAGCTTTGGCTTTATCATGTGCAAAGAATGCTGTAATAGTTGGTGATAAAATGCAGCTTCCAAATGTTATTGAGGAACAAAAAAAGCAAGTTGTACAGGAACTTTTTGAACAAACTAAATTACCTGCAGGATATAATTACATTAACAGTTTCCTTGCCTCACTTGAACAGGTCCTTCCTGATACACCTCAAACTTTACTTCGCGAGCATTATCGCTGTCATCCAAAAATCATCAATTTCTGTAATCAGCTGTTTTATGGCGGTAAACTTTTAATAATGACGGAAGATAAAGGGGAAACTGATGTTCTTGAAGTAATTAAAACAACTCCAGGTAATTTCTGTAAAGACCATTATAATCAGCGTCAAATTGATGTAATCAAAGAAGAGATTCTTCCAAAATATTCTGAGGAAGAAATTACAAATCTTGGAATTATTGCACCATATAATAATCAGACTGATGCAATTCGCTCTCAAATTCCTGGGATAGATGCAGCAACCGTTCATAAATATCAGGGCCGAGAAAAAGACAATATTATAATTTCCACAGTCGATAATGAAATTACAAGTTTTTCTGATGATGCTAATATGTTAAATGTTGCAATTTCACGCGCAAAGAAAAAACTTGCTGTTGTCCTGTCTGGAAATGAGCAGCCCGAAAACTCCAATCTTGTCGCTTTATTAAAATATATCCAGTACAACAATTTTACTGTTGAAGAAAGTAAGGTTAATTCAATTTTTGATTTCTTCTATACAAAAGATACTGAAGCTAAGTTTAAGTATCTTAAGGCTGCCAACAAAATCTCAAAATATGATTCTGAAAATGCAATGAATATGTTGCTCACAAACATCTTTGAAGAACCAAAATATTCAAAGTTTAGTTTTGTCTTTGAAATGCCTTTGAAAGATGTGGTAAATAAAAATTATATGGGAGAACTTCCAGAAGAACTTTCGACATTTGCAAACCGTAGCTGGGCCCATGTAGACTTTACAGTTTTTAATCGGGTAACAAAAGAGATTTTGTTTGGAATAGAAGTGGACGGCTATAACTATCATAAAAAGGGAACTAGGCAAGTTGAGCGAGACCTAAAGAAGAATGCTATCTTTGAACAAATCGGATTGCCACTTTTGAGATTAAGTACAAAAGGTTCTGGAGAAGAGATAAAGATTAAACTACAGTTAGATAGATATTTAGATGGAGATTCACAATGACCATACAAGAAGAAATCCAGAACGGAGAAAGCCGTACCCTAGAATTCAAAAAAGAACTCCCCGCAGAATCCTTAAAATGGATAAAAACAATCGCCGCTTTTGCGAATGGTGCTGGCGGGCGGCTTGTCATTGGTGTGAGCAATCAACGTGAGATAATCGGTATTTCAAAAGAAACAGATATTTTTGAACTTAAAGATAAAATCTCCGATACGATTTCACAGATGTGCACTCCGCAGCTTATGTATGATATTTATCAGGAGAGCATTAAAAATAAAGTCCTTATCGTGGTTGAAGTGTTTCCTGGAAACGATACGCCATATTTTATAAAATCATTTGGAAAGGAAAACGGAACATTCATCCGTTTGGATGCAACTACGCGGAATGCAGACATTACGACTATTGATGAACTGGAACTTCGTGGTAAAAGACGGTATTACGATGAACTTCCTTTTACAGAACTGGATGTTACTGAAAATGATATTGCAACACTCTGCAATGAATTTTCAAAACGTGCGAAACATGAAATTACGACAGAAACTCTTGTGAATATGCATGTGCTCCAAAAGAGGGAGAATATTCTTGTTGCTACAAAAGCCTATGCAATCTTTTTGGGAAAGCATGATAATTTTTCAAAAATTCAATGCGCGCGTTTCAAGGGAGTAGAACGCGTTCATTTTATCGACAAAAAAGATTTTGACGGTACATTACTTTCGCAAGTTGAAGGAGCATATAATTTTGTTCTGGAGCATATAAACCTTGGGGTTGAGATAAAAGGCTTGTATCGCAAAGAACAATATGAACTTCCAGAAGCAATAATCCGAGAACTGATTTTGAATGCGGTTATTCATCGTAATTATATGATGTCGTCTTGCGTTCAAGTTGCAGTTTATGATGACAGAGTGGAAATTTCTAGTCCAGGCTCGCTGTTTGGTACACTTACTTTGCAAGAAGCTCTAAGCGGCCGGTCTTCAATTCGTAACAAAGTTATTGCCGGGGTTTGTGAAAAGCTTGGAGTCGTTGAAGGCTGGGGAACTGGCTTAAAACGCACCATTGATGTGTGCCACGAAATGAATATTCGCGAACCGGAATTTCTGGAAATAGGTGATTTGCTGCGGGTTAATCTTTATCGGCCTACATATAAGGCAGAGACAAACACAGTTGAAGAGAGCCGGGAAAGTGCACTCGAAAGTGATAAATTGCCCTGTAAATGCACTGTAAATGTTCCAGAAATTGCACTCAAAACATATTCTGCACTCAAAGAGAATCCTCGCGCAACATCTGCTGAACTGGCAGAAATCTTGGGAATAGCTTTGCGAACTGTAAAAAATCATATTTCAATCCTAAAAAAATGCGGTTCTATTGAGCGGGTAGGTTCGGATAAGTCGGGGTATTGGAAAATTACAGAAAACGGGGAAAGCTGATGCTCGAATCCCAGTTAATTGAATATGAATTGAGGAAGTGAGATATGACCAAGCAGGAGAAATAAGATGTCCAAGGAACCGGAAGTTCAAAAGCAACGAAACTTTACTAGGCAAATTGCCTAGTAAGTTGCCTAGTAATCTTGAAGTGACTTTTAGGTCAATTTGTGAAGCCTGGCTATTGGGAGATAGTAAAATGAGTTTAAACGAATATATAATACATAATGCATGAATCATGTTGCGAAGGATTTGTATTCAGAATTGAAGTTTTACATACAGATAAAGAGGACGAAGGAGATTCACAATGACCTTACAAGAAGAAATCCAAAACGGTGAAAGCTGTACATTAGAATATAAATCAACACTTCCTCATGATTCACAAAAATGGATTAAAACAATTGTTGCTTTTGCAAACGGAGCAGGTGGCAAGTTTGTTCTTGGGGTAAATAATCAGCGGGAGTTTGTAGGGCTTGCAAAATCTATAGATTTGTTTGAATTAAAAGATAACATTGCAGACACAATCGGCCAGATGTGCGAGCCGCAGATTATGTTCGACTTCCGAGGAACGGATCGTGTCGTTTTTCTTGATAAAAAGGAATATGAAGGCCCTCTTTGCGAGCAAATAGACGGAGCTTATAAATTTGTTCTGAATTATTTAAGCATGGCGGTAGAAATAAATGGAATTATCCGCAAAGAAAAATATGAACTTCCTCACAAAGCTATCCGCGAACTTATTATATTAATGCGGTTATTCATCGAAACAATCAGATGAGTTCAAGCGTTCAGGTTGCAGTTTATGATGACCGAGTTGAAATTTCTTCGCCAGGATGCACTTATGGATCTTTGACTTTGGAAGAAGCCCTAGGAGGTCGTTCTTCAATTCGCAATAAAACACTTGCTCGTATTCTTGAAAATTAGATATTCTGAAAGTTTAGGGTTCTGGATTTAAGCGCATTTTCGCAGAATGCGATGAATACGGAGTAGACAGACCTGAGTTCCTTGAAATTGGTGATTTGTTTCGTGTGAATTTTTACCGGCCTTCGTACAAGAAATACGGAGATAAAAGTGGTGATAAACTGGAAAAATCGGCGATAAACTTACAAGTCGGCGATAAATCGGCGATAAGTTATAAAGATAAAATCCTTGAATATCTTTCTAAACATTCAGAAGCATGTTCACAGGATATTGCTTTTTTTATTGGTTTAAAACAATCACGCACAAAAGATTATCTTTCTGAGCTCGTAGAAGATAGCAAAATTGTTGCCAATGGCGCTAATAGGAACAGAACATATTCTTTAAAGTGAGATTATTACGGGCAATCCGGTTATGGAAATAAAAGTGTCATCAGTTAAAAATTTTCTGTTAGACAGGCGGATTTTTGTGTGTCATAATAAATTATACTCGTGAGTTTCGCGGACCGTTATTTTTCAGGGGCGGTTTTTTCGTTTGGAAGAGATGGAAACGAAAAGGCGGGTGTTCTGTTCGGTATCAGATTGATTTTATTTGATTTTGAAATTTACATATATTGCGGAGGAACGTGGTGAAAAAGGTAGTATTGTTTTTACTGGTTTTAATCTGTTCTGCGAGCATCATATTTGCCGGCGGCAAAAAAGAAAATGCAGACAATGTCGCAGAAAATTCTACCGAAGTCGTTGTTACGAGCGTAGAGGAAAAAACTTCGGGCGAACCGGCAAAGGATTCGGTTTCGGCTGAGAGTGCGGGGGCTGCGGTGAAAAACGACGCTTCTACGGCGGAGGTTGCGAAAGCGCCGAAAGCGAAGAAGGGGGCTTCGACAGAATATTCTTTTAACGCTGAAACGCTTACCGCAGGTGCGGATAAGGAGAGTATCGTTGCGGGGACCGCTTTGGACGCGGACGGCTATTTCAAGACGGAAGGGACTGTTACAAAGCGCATTAACAGCGAAGGTAAGGTAACGAGCGTTGAAGTCGGAAAGGCGGCGTCAAGCGCAATCGTTTTCAGCGTGAACGGAAAAGCGGAAGCGGTGATTGAAGTTTCCAGCAACGGCGGTTCAAACACGTCCGCAGTGGGAATAATTGACGGTAGCGGCGCGATTGTTCCGAACGCTGAAGGAGTGAGCACTGTAAGCGGAACAAAGAGGCAGACTTTGTCGTATTCGCTTGGAGCGGGAACGTATAAGCTGGTATCTCCTCTTGATAATGCGAATAAGCGCGGGGCGCGTGTTTTCAGCGTAAAAGTGAAGGAATCGGGAGCTTCCGCAAGCAAAGCGGCTAAAGATTACCTCTGGGATTTCAGGTTCTTCGGAGTGTCCGTAGGCTCGGACAGAAATTACCTTGTTTCAGCCGCTAAGGGTGTGGAAGGCGATGTTAAATTATCATCGGCAACATTTAAGGCGGACGGCTCTATCAACAAAAAAGGCGGAAAGTTTGTGGCGGACAGCCCTGCTGACGGCGGTTCATACTATTACACCGTGATAGATCCTGCAAAGACTAATTTCCGTTTACAGGCGGATGTTTACATAGATGCGATAAATCCGACTCCTGACGGACAGGAAGGTTTTGCGCTGATGGTTCGCGATTCTTTAGGCGAGCAGGGTGTGTCCGGAAACTGGATGAGCAACCTTGTGTCAGTTTGCGGCACGAAGTTACCGTCGCCTGAAACTGCGGCTACAATCGGAGTGCGCGCATACACCGGTATTCATACGGCTGAGGCGTCGGACGCAAACGAAATTAAGGCTACACGTTTAGGCTGGTATAAAGATGCGGACGATAATTTGAAGAAGATGAAAGCGGGAGAGACATATCGCGTATGCCTTGAGAAAACGGATTATGCGTATATCGTTTCTCAGTATGATATTGAAACGGGAGCGGAGATAGGTTCTTACACTTATTACATACCTGCAAAAGACATTAACGCCACCTCGGTTCAGAGCTACAAGGAATTGAACGACCCTCTGACATATCAGGAAGGGGATAAAGCGTATGTTTCCCTTGTTGTGGCGAGAGGTCTTAATGCTACGTTTAAGAACATTTCCTTTGAAACGAGCGACTGGGATGCGGAGGGATGGCATCCGCAGCCTACCGCCTACCAGGACTTGTCTGCCGAGATTTTAAGTTCGGCAACTGCTCCTAAGGGTAAATATAATCTTGTGTTCAGAACCAATGCAGACGGAAAGGCTGATGTTTATGTGAATGGCAGGATGGCGTGCGAGGGAATTGAGGTTTCCGCCGGTGTTCAGGCGAAAGCGGAAGTCAATTTGAAGAAGAAAACTAATAACGTAAAGATTGTGTTCACTCCGAACCCGGAGTTCAAATTCAGTGTTTACGAGAAGTTATCTTCTTATGAGGCAAAGAGTTTTGATATTGATGTGAGCGTTAAGAACATAGGAGGTAAAAACGCTGTTTACGTAAGTCCCGAGGGAATTTCCGGGAACAACGGACGTTCGGCAAAATCTCCTGTAGATGTTCTCACCGCGTTTAATTATGTCTCTCCGGGACAGACTATCCTTTTGGAGAGCGGAGTTTACGATCTTTCCGACGAGACAATTCTCGTTCAGAGAGGCAGAAACGGTTCTGCGGATAAGCCTATCACCGTGACGGTGAAAGACGGCGGTTTTGCAACGCTTGATTTCGGCAGAACGGGCGGCGGAGTGAAGATTTGGGGAGATTATTGGAATCTTTCAAAGATAAATATCACGGGAACGAAGTTCGGCGCTCATGGTATGCAGCTGGGAGGTTCTCACTGCGCTTTGGAACGTGTGAATTTCTTCAATAACGGAACTTCCGGTCTCACGGTGAGCGGAGACAGCAAGGACGGACGCGAATTCTGGCCTGCCTACAACCTCGTGAAGAATTGTACTTCAGTGAACAATGCTGATAAGGCGCTGGAAGATGCGGACGGGTTCTGCGCAAAACTCACAACGGGAGAGGGCAACGTGTTTGACGGCTGTATTGCCGCTTACAATGCCGATGACGGTTGGGACTTATTTGCAAAGGTAAGCACAGGGCAGATCGGCGCCGTTACAATTAAAAACAGCGTAACTTATAAAAACGGTTACCTGATGGTTAAAGAAGGCGGAACGACGAAGAAGTTTGAGTATGCGGATGTTTACTGCGACGAAAACGGAACGCTTACTTTCGGAGAAGCTGTTGAGATGAAAGCCGGAAACGGAAACGGCTTTAAGATGGGCGGTTCGTCTCTGCCTGGAGGACACATTCTTATGAATAGTATCTCCTATGAGAACAAGGCTAAGGGTTTTGACTCTAATTCTTGTCCTGATATAAAGATATATGATAGCACATCTTATAATAACGAAAGCTATAACGTGGCTATGTACACGGGAAACAAGGGCGCTACAACCGGCTTTGAGGCATCAGGCGTGTTGAGTTTCAGAAGCGGAAAGGCTGCGAATATCGGAGAAAATATCGCCCTTCAGGGTCAGAATAACTCGGTGGCTTTCGGTGCTTCAAATTACTATTGGAATACGAACGCAAAGAAGAGCGAAAATTCAATCGGTGAGAAGGTGTCTGAGGACTGGTTCGTAAATCTGGACACTTCCCGTGCTCCTGAGCGGAGAACGGACGGTTCTATTGATATGCACGGATTGTTGCTTTTGAAAGATGAAGCCCGCAGCGAGTATGCAAGCGGTGCGAGAGGATATGCGTGGGGTCAGACAGAAGCGACGCTTTGGGTTGTGGGCGACAGCACAGTGTCCCCTTTCAATGATAAATACTATCTTCCCAGAGAGGGTTACGGCGAAGAGCTTGCAAAGTATTTGAACGTAAAGGTTTATAACCTTGCAAGAAGCGGAGCTTCCAGCCTTGATTTCATCGGAATGGATAATTACAAGACCTTAATGGAAGGCTCAACGTCTGTTCCGGCTCTCGGAAATGCGGAAACCGAGAACTTCCTTATTATCGGATTCGGACATAACGATGAGAAGACTGAGGCTCTTCGGTATACTAATCCGAACGGCTCGTATAAGACAAAGGGCTCATTTGCGAACTGCTTGTATGAAAATTATGTAAAACCTGCATTTGAACGCGGTGTAACCCCTGTTCTCTGTACTCCGATAGCACGCCTTACGAATGCGAACACTCCGGAAAGCTACGAAACGGAGAGCGGACACAAGACGTCCGATGTAACGGTGGGCGGCGTTTTGTTTGAAGGCGGAGATTACGCACAGGCAATCATTGATATGGTTAAGACGCTTCAGAGCGAGGGGAATAAGATTGAGTACATTGATCTCACTTCCGCAACGATAAAAGAAAATGTCGCATTAGGCTCCGGCGCAGCATACTTGCATGCGTTTACCGGCGCTAAATACGCGGCGGACGGAGTTTCCCTTATTGCTTCCGGTCTTGATCAGACTCATACGAATGTGTACGGGGCGAAGATGAACGCATGGCTTATTTCCACTCTTGCAAAAGACACTGCTCCGAGTTTGTATGCATACAGCTTGAACAAGGAAAAACCGACTTATGAGGCTTTCTTCGGGGCTTCCGTAAATAAAGACTACGAAGTGATCAGGTATAATACACCTTCTGAAGCGGATATGAGTGCGGTTTCATGGCCTGCCTTTACTGATGCTGACGGAAAAGTCTGGCGTGGTACGGTGTTCGGAGATGTGGGAGGAGCGAATAAGATAACGGATAAGAACTTCTCCGCGCTTATTTCGGGCGATAAGGATAAGCCTGAGATTACGCTTACTGTTGCGAATAATTCGGGTAAGATCGCATCCGGTAGCGACGGACTTTTGTTCTATTATATTCCGCTTCCTGCGGGTACGAAGTTCACTCTTTCCGCTAAAGCCAAGATCGTGAACTTTGCGGCGAACAATCAGGTGTCTTTCGGTCTTATGACGCGTGATGACCTGTATATCGACCAGTATGTGGCAATCACCATGGGAGATTATGTTGCGTGCGGTTCAAGAAATCAGGGTAATATCGTGAATTTCGGCAGAAAGAGCAGTGCGCTTGTGGGTGAGGCTCCGGAGAGTGCTATTTCGCTGGAAAAGGGTACGGAAGTTGATTTGAAGATTACCGGAACGAAGGACGGATACACGCTCGCTTACGGAGACATCGTGTCTTCCGCCGGGTTTGATTATCCTTTAACCGCAGTGGATTCGGATATGATGTACGTGGGCTTCTATGTTGTGCGTAATTGCAGCGTAACATTCAGCGATGTGCATTTGGATATTGTTAAATAAAACGGG
>CAMKAB010000004.1 GCA_946410375.1 uncultured Spirochaetaceae bacterium | reverse complement strand
ATGTCGCAACACGCAACTCAAACTCCGAAGCGCACCGGCACCGCTCCTTGCCAACAGGCGCAACCGATCTTTGCCATAAGCATAACGACAACACCTTGAGCATTTTAAGCGGTTTTCATAAAAACCACACACAAAATATATATTACAAGCGGAACGGTAATATTATCCAGCCCGAGCGGCGTATAAGCCTCAAAAAGCATTGTCACAAAGCAGATAAGGAGCACCTCCCACACGGTAGAAAACGACCCCATAATCATAAGAACCGCAAACGTTATCACAAACACGCAAAGCGACCCGATAATGCTTTTCCGGCTTGAACAAAACATTTTTCGTTTCCCGAACCTCATTCCGACTAGTGCGGAAACTCCGTCCGCATATCCCATTCCCAAAAGTCCGCACCCTATGCACAACGTTGTTCCGAATCCCGCCTCCTTTAAAGCAATCATCAAAAGAATGGAAATCGGAAAATACACCGTTCCCCAGCTCCGTCTGCTTCCCGTCTTAAGTTCCACAAAATAATTCACAACCGTCATAAAAAGGAGAACGCACACCGGATAAACCCACGTCGTAAAACAAGATGCGTAAATAAAATACCAATTGCTTACTCCTATATGCACAATTTTCCTCGCCACCTCCCTTCGCATATCGGAAAGCGGCTTTTTCCGCTTAATGAGTAGCGCAATTCCCCCGAAAAACGCAATCAAAACAGCTGAATATATTATTCCTGAAATATTTTTATCCACCTTAAACCTCTTATAAAACCGGAAAAACCTTTTAAATCTCGCTACCAGCTCCGCGATCCTCCGCCTCCGAAACCTCCTCCTGAGAATCCGCCGCCATGCGAGGAAACCGTACTCACCGTATGCGAAGCGTTCCTCTCAGCCACGGACATATTTACGGATGTAGCAACCGTGCTTGCTATTCTTGAGAACATAACGGCCTCAAACGCACCCGTTCCCGAATACCACGCAGGATTTTGAAGAGTTACGAACTTAAACTTATCAGCCCATTTTTTCTCAAGCCTTAAAACTATTGCATAACACAAAATATGGTAATAAAAGTCAGGATCATCATTTATAAGAAGTCTGAGCTGCTC
The DNA here is from genome assembly GCA_946410375.1 of uncultured Spirochaetaceae bacterium. Taxonomy (GTDB): domain Bacteria; phylum Spirochaetota; class Spirochaetia; order Sphaerochaetales; family Sphaerochaetaceae; genus CAMKAB01. Next base: position 14,318 of record CAMKAB010000004.1, on the reverse strand, counting down.
CATTTCAACCTTCTCGATAAACTCCCTGAAACCCAGCATTTCATCGGTAATCCGCCTGCCGTAAGCGCTTTTCTTTGTAATAAACTTGGAAATAAGCAAAATCACGCTTGAACAGATAACCGCAAAGAAAAGGTACGGAACATTCAAGGGATTGAACATCAGTTTAAACGATAAGAGCATTATCGCATACAATAAAACAATTCCCACAATACTGAAAAACTTTTTCTTTTTTATTTTCCAATTATTTATCACGGAAGAAAGCACCCTTGAAATAATCAAAAGCGGGAAAATCGAAATATACATTGAGAAAACAATCATATCAATTTGAAACAAAACAAACGTATGATAAACAGAAAACAAAAGCAAAGGAACAAAGGCGAAGACTGCGAACAACTGCGATTTTACGGAGGAAGAATGCTCTTCTATCGCACGATTTCCTTCAAAGTATCCCTCCACCTGCCGCTTGCATTTTGAAACGACATCGGACATTTTCTCGGGACTGATTTTATGCAAATTCAACACATTGTCCTTAGCCAGGGAATTAAACAAACCCTTAAAAAGGTTTCTTTCCGCAATCGGCGCTCCTTCCAATTCCGAAACAAGCTTCACCGCCTGATAATTTCCCCTTTCTAACTCTTCAATCCTTATATATCCCTTATCAGCCCAATAAAAAAGCATAGCGGAAATATCCTTTCCGTCCACACTGTTATCCGCAAGGTAACCCACATACATCGGAGAAAGCCCGTCAGGAGGAGAAAAACGCGCCGTAACAATGGAAGGCTCGTCCACCCCGTACTTACGATAAGACAGGTATGCAAGAACTATAAGCAAAACAGACACCGCATAAAATATCGTTCTTATCAGACGCAAGAAATCCTTTCCCGAAAAATACCCCTCGGGAAGCCTGACCAATATAGTTATCCCCTCTCCCGTCCTTAAATCGGTGGCGGAACAGTTTATCACAAGGCAATCATCTTCAATATGTGATACATAACTCACGGGATTCTTATCCCGCTCATCCCCGTAAAAACCCCTGAACAGGGAAATATTCAAGTCTTCCTCTGACAAAGAAATCATTTCATCGTTTTGCGCATAATATAGCGGAATTATCACAAACGATTCAAAATAATCCGTTTTGCACTCGTTTTCAGTGCCTAAAAGATTAAAGTAAAAGACATCCTCGTTTTTTACAAAATCTTTTCCCGTATAGTAATTATAGCTTAATTCGTATTCCTTTGAACCGCTTATCAGCGTGTCCGGGTCCCCGATTCTCAAAACTTTAAAACCGTTCTCCGTTCTCTCCGAAACCGGATCGGAACAGACAACGCCGCTCACTCTCGCCCGCGCATCCCTGAACTTCAAAGGAATGAAGCGTTCCAAACCGTGAGAAGGTGTTTCAAAATATGCGCCGATGTATTCGGTTACCTGATGGTTCGTATCCGAGGAAACGGTAACAACCGTTCCGTAGTAATCATATTTCAACGCAAACGCTCCGGACACGCAAACAATCATCACAATAAAACAGATAAAGCTTTTTTTTATCAAAAGAACACCTCAACTCCTAATCATAATACCCGAAATAAAAATATGGTAGCGCCTCACGAGCCATCAGGCGCAAGACACTACCCTCCGTTTTAACTTTTAACGTTAAACAACTTTAAACAACCAAGCGAAACAATCAACTGAAAGACACCTTCACATTCTGTCTTTCCTCGTTTGTATTCTCAAGATATGTCATCTTTTGGAACTTGCTTCCAAAGAAACCCGCAATAAGAGAACCGGGAAACACCTCAATGGAAGTATTAAACGTCTTAACAACGGCATTGTAATACTTTCTCGCATTCAAAATTTCCTTTTCAAGCCTTGTGAGCTCGTTTTGAAGATTCTCAAAGTTCTTATTCGCCTTCAATTCGGGATATGATTCAGCCACCGCAAAGAGCGTTTTAAGAGTTCCCTCCAGCGCATGCTCAGCCTTATCCTTCTCGCCGACGCTTTTCGCTCCCGCGGCTATATTTCGAGCCTGGATAACCGCCGTAAGCGTTTTCTCTTCATGCTTCGCATATCCTTTTACCGTTTCCACAAGATTCGGAATAAGATCATATCTCTGTTTTAAATGCGCATCCAACTGCGCATACGCCTCGTCTCCGTTGTTTTTAAGCCTGATAAACTTATTGTACGTACTCATAACGTATAGAACCAGAATTAAAAGCACGCCAATAATAACAACTCCCGTTAACATACCGAATAACTCCTTAATTGCAATATTACTTAACAATTAACAATATACACAAAACAAGTTTCACCGTCAAGCAATTATCATTCGTTTCCGAAAAATAATCCGAAAATCAGATTAGCATATCCGCAAACGCCTTAAGGTTTTCATCCCCCTCGCATCCGGAAAGAACCTTCTTCGCCAGAATCTTGCCGAGCTGCACGCCCTCCTGATCAAAGCTGTTCAAATTCCAAATGAAACCCTGGAACATTACCTTATTCTCAAAATGAGCAAGAATCTGCCCCAAAGAGAAAGCGGAAAGACGTTCGCTCACAATCAAAGAAGAAGGCCGGCCTCCCTCAAAATTCTTGTTCGGATTGTCTTTATCTTCCTTGCCTTTCGCAAAAGCCACAATCTGAGCCACAAGATTAGCGTTAAGTTTCTGCCTTGAAGTAGAGCCCTGAACCATGGTGTCCAAAGCGCCCTGATTTTCGCGGAATCCCATGAACTGCAAAGGAACAATATCCGTACCCTGATGGAGAAGCTGATAAAAACTATGCTGTCCGTTTGTTCCCGGCTCACCGAAAATCACAGGTCCGGTTTTATAGGAAACTTTTTCACCAAAACGATTTACGCTCTTTCCGTTACTCTCCATATCAAGCTGCTGGAAATGCGCCGGAAGTCTGTTCAACGGCTGTGAGTACGGTAAGATCGCCGTATACGGGTAATCTAAGACATTTCTCAAATATACCCCGATAAGAGCATCCATCAGAGAAGGATTCTTTGTGATATCGGTTTCAAGCGCGCTCATATCGGCTGCATGAGCTCCGTCCAAAAGCTCCCTGAACACTTCATAACCGTAAGTAAGAGAAAGAATCACACCGCCCACGGCACTGCATGAAGAATAGCGTCCTCCGATATAATCATCCATAAAGAAAGCCTTTAAGATTCCCTCTTCTTTTGCCAGCGGGCTTGTTTCGGAAGTAACAGCCGCCATATGCGCTTTCGGATTTGTTATTCCTTTATCGCGCAATACTTTAAAGACCAAATCTCTGTTTGTCAGCGTCTCAAGAGTTGTTCCGCTCTTGGAAACAAGAATGAAAAGAGTCTCTTCCAAATCCAGCCCTTCAAGAACTCCGAAGGCGTCATCAGGGTCGACATTGGAAATAAAACGCGCATCCAATTTCTTTACATTCAAAAGATTTAATGCATAACAAAGAGCGCGGGGGCCTAAGTCCGAACCTCCGATTCCGATCTGGACGACATGCTTAAACGCCTTTCCTGTGGAACCTTTGATCTTGCCTGAACGCACATCCGAAGAAAATTCTTCTATCTTTTTCAATTCAGACTTATAAAAATCGCTCTTATCTTTAGGAACGGAAGAAATACATTCTCCGCGGTTTAACTGATGTAGAACCATTCTCTTCTCACCGGTGTTCATAACCTCTCCGGAAAGAAGCGCCTTATACTTTGCAATAAGGTCCATTTCGTCTGCGAGAGCCTGCATGGCTGAAACTGCTTCATCAGTAACCGGCATGCACGCATAGTTATACACAAACCCTTTCGCTCCGTTTACATTGCATTTCTTAATTCTGTCGGCAGTGAGTCCTTTAACATCATACGGCTTACACGCAGAAAGAGTCTTGAAAGAATTTGTTTTGTCCAAATCGATATAATTCATAAAACCTCCACTCCGAATCCCGCACCATTTTCTTACCGCAATTTTTCCTTATGCACAAAGAAAATAAAAAAACGATGAGGTTCGGTTGCACATTTCCTTAAACGTTTTGATTCAATGATAACAGATAACTTCCCGTCTTTCAAATTTTATTCTGAGGAATCATGCGAGATGTCAGCAGTAACGTCGACAGGTTTCCGTTTTCATAAAGCGATACCGAATTTTTCGAAAAAATTTCTTTATAGCCGAATTAGCCGGATTGCAGGCCGAATAAGCCTTGGAATGTTAATAAGCCTTGGAATGTTATTATTTTTAACTTTTATTTATTCGGATGTTTTGGAATTATCTATAATTATAATGCACCGGCAGGGCAAAAAAATTTACACGGAAAAAACCAAAATTTCCACACTTTTCGACTTTATGTGATACTATTGTGGTACTATGATTCTGATAAGCCGAGATCTGAATCGGGTTAAAAACGGAGGAAAACATGAAAATCACAATGTACGGAATAAAAAGCTGCCACTCATGCAAGGATGCAGAAGAAGCTTTTGCAAAAGAGGGAATAAAATACGATTATCTGGAATTCTATTCAGACCCTATTCACCTGAAAGAATTCATCATAAAGAGGGACACGGACCCTGTTTTCAAGCCGATTAAGGAAAACGGGTACATAGGAATCCCGTATTTCGAGCTGGAAGACGGAACCAAGACCTTTGATTTCAACGAAGTCATAGAAAAATGCAAGTCTTCCAAATAATCTGAAAAACACCGGAAATAAATAGGAATGAAATTTTATGTATGAAAAGCCGAATCTGTCTTTGCCCGAGAAATTCAACGAATTTTCCGAGGCCCGCCGCAACGGTTTTTTAAAAGTCAGGGAATTGAAAGAAAGCGGACACAGAGCGGCAGGTTTTTTCTGCACTTTCACACCCCTTGAAGTTCTCTATGCTGCGGGATTCGTTCCGGTTTCCCTTTGCGGAATGAGCGCGGAAACCATACCCGCAGCGGAAGCCGTCCTTCCGGGAAACCTTTGTCCTCTCATAAAGTCAAGCTTCGGCTTCTACATCTCGGACAAATGTCCATACACGTATTTTGCAGACTTGATTGTGGGCGAGACCACCTGCGACGGCAAGAAAAAAATGTACGAAATCATGTCGCAAGGAAAAAAAACCTATGTTTTGAAACTACCTCACGGAACAAGCCCGGAGGACTTGGATTTCTGGACTGATGAAATCAAAAGGTTCATATCGTATTTGGAAAAAGAATTCGGCGTTTCAATTTCAGACGGAGCCCTAAGAGAAGCCGCAAAGCTGCTGAACGAGGAAAGGTCGGCAAAAGAAGAACTTGCAAACATTCAAAAAGCCGTACCCTCACCGGCAAAAGGATATGACGTTTACAAGGCTCTGGAGGGCGCAGATTTTCTTTTCAGCCATAAAGATAAGGTAGAAAATCTGAGAATGCTTTCGGAAAGTCTGAAAAAAAAGGCGTCAGAGGAGGCTTCTCCGGAAAAACAGGCGGATTCAAACAAACCGTTGCCGGAAACACGGAAGCAAGGTCCCAAAAGTCGGGAACGCCGCATATTGATAACAGGCTGCCCAATAGGCGGGGTGCTGGAAAAAACCGTAAAAACCGTGGAAGAAAACTCCGCCGTAGCGGTGTGTTTTGAAAACTGCACGGGAACAAAAACATTTTCGAGAAAAACGGATGCGGACGCTCCGGATATTGTAAGAGCCATTGCGGAGCGATACTTGCGCATAGGCTGCTCAGTCATGAGCCCAAACAATGAAAGACTTGAAAACCTCGAAAAGCTTGCTGAAGATTTCAGTGCGGACGCAATAATAGACATATCTCTTCACAGTTGCATTACGTATTCCGTGGAAAGCTATTCAATCGGTCTTTTTGCAAAGAAAAAAGGTCTTCCGTACCTGCATTTGGAAACAGATTACACCGAAGGCGACGAGGCGCAAATGAGAACCCGAATAGAAGCGTTTCTGGAAATGATTTAGTTTTTTTTCTTTGGTTATACTGAAAACAGGAAAAACCGACACCCAAGCGGATTGCGAAATTGCAAAATTGCGGATTACGGAATTACGGGATTGCGGATTACGGAATTGCGGAATTGCAAAATTGCAGAATTGAGGAACTGCAGAATTGCAGAACTGTAAAATCGCAGCAGAAATGCAAAACTCATTATCCCCTTGTTACAGGCTTCTCAAATCACTCCGAAGTGCTTTAAGGCATTCGCCACGCCGTTTTCCCTGATGTCGGACGTAACATAACGGGAGACTTCCTTTGTGCATTCTTCCGCATTGCCCATCGCCACGCCGTAGCCTACCGCTTTAATCATTTCAATATCATTAAAACTATCCCCGATAGCCATACATTCCGAGAGGTCTATATTCAAAATCTCCGCGAACTTCCTCACGCCCTCAGCCTTGTCCATCCCTGCGGGAATCAAATCGGTTCCGATAGAGCACCAGCGCTTAAAATCTATACCCTTCAGCGTTTTGGAAATCTCCGCTTCTTCTTCCCGGCTTATGTACATAACCGCAAGATACACAGGCTCCCCGGTATATGAAGAAACCTTGTGGTCAATGTACGTAATGTCCTTATGCGCATCCACAACCCGCTGATTTTTAAAATTGATGTACGTTGAATCCGCCGTAGCGAAAACAATCGGCAACTTCTTTTCATTAAAAATCTTAACAATAAGATCAAGCGCTTCTCCGCGAAAAGGACTGCCCGAAATCATCTTTTCGTGTTCATCAAGAAGAATCACCCCGTTCATTGTGATATAGCCTGAAAACGGAATCTCCCGGTACTGCGCTGCGCTCTTCTCCTGCATCTCGCTGTAACTTCTTCCGGTGGCGAGAATTATATGCACACCTTTACGATGAGCCTCCAAGAGGGCGTTTATAGCCGAATCGGGAATCGTGTGCGTATCATGAGCAAACAGAGTCCAATCAAAATCCAAAAAAACCGCTTTAACCATCTTTCACCGCCGAAGTTTTATACGTATGTTTTTTTTCCGCACCGCAGTCTGAGCATTTCCCAGACATCAGCGTTTATATACTATATATTATTTTAGCAATTTCGATTTCACACAACAAGTGTAAATTCCCCGGAGGCGCTTTTTCCGCACGCACAGCACCGGCCTCGCATTAAACAAAGCCCTTGAAAACGCTGATTCAAATAATCATCCGATAGAACATCATTCCACAAACAATCACGCCTTTAATGACACTTGATTTCTTTTGTGTTATATTTCTCCTATGTCTTTTGAAGTTACAGCAACACGTAAACGTCCTGCGTCTTTTGATACTTTGGTGGGGCAGGAATTTGTCGTCTCTACATTGAAAAACGCGCTCGGGTCCGGTCATATCGCCCACGCATACCTTTTTTCAGGACCTCGCGGAGTTGGAAAAACCTCTTCGGCACGCCTTCTGGCTAAGGCTTTAAACTGTCAGAGCGGTCCTACCCCCGCGCCGTGCGGTCATTGCGAGAACTGTTTAAGCATTTCAAAGGGAAACAACATTGATGTAATTGAAATAGACGGCGCAAGCAATACAAGCGTTTCGGATATTCGAGTGATAAAAGAGGAAATCCTTTTCCCTCCGACTTCCTCAAGGTATAAAATCTATATAATAGATGAAGTCCACATGCTGTCTCAGAGCGCTTTCAATGCGCTTTTAAAGACAATAGAAGAACCGCCCGAGTACATTATTTTCATTTTCGCCACCACGGAACTGCAAAAAGTACCCGCCACGATAAGAAGTCGCTGTCAGCAGTTCAATTTCAGACTTTTAAATTACAATACCATCATGTCTCAACTGAAAAACGCCGCTGATGAAACGGGTATCAGAGCGGAGGATGATGCGCTCTTCTGGATTGCAAAAGAATCCACCGGCTCGATGAGAGATGCCTACACTCTCTTTGATCAGGTTGCATCTTTTTCCGGCAACCACATCACTATGGCGAAAATCAGAGATAAGCTCGGAATTGTGGGCATTGAGCGCATAAACCTCATTATGGAAGACATCATCTCGGATCGTCTCGGCTTTGCGCTGGAAAAACTTGATTCTCTTTTATTAAGCGGGGTGAGCATTGACACGACAATCAAGGATTTTGCGGAATATTTCAGAACGATTCTTCTGATAAAAAAAGGTATAACAAGTCCTGAAATTTTAGGAGACGAAGCATCTTCATACCCTGAAAAAATCGTCTCCGCCTACTCCGTTATGCAAATTACAAAGGCGCTTGAAATGTTCTTATCTCTTTACCGGGACATAAGATATTCTCTGAATCCGCGCTTTGAACTGGAATGTGCGATCTCAAAACTCGGAACACTGAAATATCAGGCGGACAACGCCGTGGTAATTGAACAAATCGCCCGTCTCAAAAACGATCTGATTACGGGAAAAATCACGCCTCTTAACAAAACGCTGGAGGATATTCCCTCGGTGAAACCGGCAAGCGCGTTCGATTATTTACCGAAGAGCGGAAGTGCCAACGGAAACATGTCCGCTGCGGGTACGGTGCAGAGAGGCGCCGTTTCGGGAGGTCCGAAAACCATAAACGAGACCCGCCAAATTTCAACATACGAAAACGTGCAGGCGGCTTCCTTGCAAAAAGAGCCTTTAGCGGAATATGCTTCATCTCGCACACAAGCGAATAATACGCCCGCAAATGCTCAAAATGAAATCGCCTCTCAGGAAAACGGAGCTCCCGGTTTTCAGTCCTCATTTCATCCCGGTTCGAAAGACACCACCGAAAGCTCAACGCCTCGCACTTTAGCGCAAACTGCAGGAGACGACATAAACAATGTCACCCTCCTTGCCAAGTACAGGATAATGCAGAAGAATCCCGCTCACGACAATTCCGCAGGAGATTTACCTGCCCGGATTTCCGAACCGCAAAGGGCTTCGTCGCAAAGCGGCTTTCAATCTTCCGCCGGCTCTTTTGCAGAGAGAATTTCTCCCGCTTCGGCCTTTTCTGCCGAAAACTCAATGGGAAAGTTCTCAAAAACCAGGTCCGAAAACTCCGGACCTGCCTTTAGCGCAAGCGGAGTTTCCGGTAACGCAAGCGAATTTTCCGGCGAAGTTTCCGGTGCAATTTCAGAACAATCATTCAGAGAGGTAAATTCGCCTTCTGTTTTGTATTCAAAGGAAGACTTGCAAAAAGCCCTGCCTCCCGGAGTCGGAAACGTATTGGAAACGCCTCAGGGAATAGAGCTTCAATATGAATCTAAATTCTTCTATCAGGCTGCGGTAAAAGACATAAGCAAGATAAAGGAAAACATCCGAAAAGTTGTCGGACAAAATGCAAATGTTACAATCTCTTTTTCCAAAGAATTAGCGGATAAGAGAATGCTGGAACAAAAAAAGAAAGACGAAATTCTTCAAAAAGAAGAAGAAAGGCTCGCTAAGTCCGCATACAACAACGTATCCGATTTAGACGCGAAGGATAAAAACATTTTTAATGAAATTTTACACATGTTTAAAGGAAGAGAAGAAAAATGATAAACCCGTTTGAACTCATGAAAAATTTTGAAAACATAAAGGAAAAAGGAGAGGAATTAAAGAAAATACTTCCGACCCTCAAAGAAACCGGCTCCGCAATGGGTGGAGAAGTTGTAGCTGTCGTAAACGGAGAAATGAGAGTAGAAAGCCTGAAAATCAACCCCGATTTGGTTAAAGAAGGCGGAGCGGAAACTCTCGCGGTTTTAATCACATCTGCAATTAACAACGCATTAAGCAATATGAAAGCCCGAGTGGCAAACGAAACAAATTCCCTTGCAAGTTCTTTCGGTGTAAATTTTTAACTTTAGCTTTAGCAAAACTACGTATTTAAAGGCAACACTATGAACGCATTGGAAAACTTAACACAAATTCTCTCTAAATTACCCGGAATCGGTAGTAAATCAGCTTCCAGACTGGCTTTTTTTTTAGTAAAGAGTCCGAACGGATACAATGAAATTCTTTCCGAAACCATTCGCACAATCAAGGAAAAAGTCCATCCCTGCTCAATCTGCGGCTCTTATACCGAAAACGACCCCTGCCCGGTATGCAGCGACATAAAAAGAGATAAAACAACGCTTTGCGTTGTGGAAAGCGCATCCGATGTGATAACGATACAGAACGCGGGCGTATATAACGGACTTTTCCACGTTTTAGGTGGTGCGATAAATCCGCTGAACGGTGTCGGACCTGAAAATTTACGTTTTAAGGAGTTAATACAACGAGTGAACGAAGGCTCTTTTAAAGAAATAATCATTGCAACGAATCCGACCGAAGAGGGAGACACAACAGCTCTTTACATCAGACACCTGCTGAAAGGAAAAGAAGGTCTCACCCTAACCCGTTTAGCATCCGGTTTACCGATAGGGGGAGACATAGAATACGCAGATAAAACCACGCTCTCACATTCCCTCAGAGGGAGAATCACCTTTTAAAACATGAGAAAAATCACTAAACGTAAAAACAATATTCATAACAAACTCGGATTTCATACAGGCTCCAGATATCATACCAAGTTCGGAAATATAATCCTGTTTTTATGTATTTTTTCCCTTCTTCTTTTCAGCTGCAACAGCAATCCGTCTTATGGCGTAGAAGAACGCGGCTTAAACACAGTAACTTACAGAACCACAACCGAATGCAACAGTTACCTGAAAAGAATGGAACAGGATTTTCCGGAAATCGCATTCTGCGTAACAATCGGAACCACGGAAGAAGAAAAGAATATAAACGGCATCATTCTCGGAACTTCTCCCACGAGCGAATCCTTCGGAGTAAAACCGAGCGTACGCATTATTTCCTGCATTCACGGAGACGAAAAGATATCGTCTGAAGTTTCACTACGCTTAATTGATTATATTACAAAAAATTACGCTTCATCCGAAAGAATAAAAAAACTGCTCGTTGAAAATACGATACTCTTTATTCCCATTCTTAACGCGGATGGTTACGACAAAAACACCAGAGCGAATGCTTCCGACGCTGATTTAAACAGAGACTTCACAGACTACCACGTTCATCGTACCCCAAATGCCGCCCGCGATTCCGAAAACCTTTATTTCGTTTCTTCCACGGATCTTTTCACCCAGGCGGAATCCCGTGCTATACGGGACTACTACGCTGATTGTTTTGATATATCTTTATCTCTTCATGCCGGAGATGTTATCGTAAACACGCTTTTTGATTTTACAGCCAGATGCATTCCGAAACATGGAAACCTTGCTTACGAACTTGCAAGAACCTATGCGGACGCAAAAAACACGGAAACCGGCGAAATGTTTTCCTCTTATGCGATTAACAGGACTTTTTCCGAAAACGGTGTGATTATGGGTTTTTGGATGTACGAAGCCCACGGCACATTACAGGATTGGTCATACATAAACACGAACTGCATAGACACGACGATAGAAGTATCAAGTCAAAAAGCTCCAACCGAGAGCGCCAAAGTAAATGAAATTTTCGCATACAACCGTGATGCCATTATCTCTTATATTGAAAAAGCGGGAAAAGTTAAACAGGAGAACATAGTAAGCGGCTTTATTTTCTCTTCGCCGACAGATATGTAAATACGACAGAATCTACAGGAAATACCGCGTCGCGAAAACAGCACAACAACCTGCAACAGCTTCCAGCAACATCTTATAGTATAGCGCAGGGGAGGCTGAACCGGCCGGCTATCAAACAAGTTCCGGACGGGTTTACGTTTACCTATTTAATACCCCGTTCTTTTTTTATCAGTTCGTACGCATTCTGAATTTCCGTAAAACGCTTTGTGGCATACTCGGTGTATTCATTTCCCTTTCCCGAAACCATATCCGGATGGTTTTCAAGACTCAGTTTTCTATACGCTTTTTTAACTTCATCATCAGTAGCTGTCTCCGAAATTCCAAGCGTCTTATATGCATTCCTGAGAGATGCGGAGGAAAAATCCGAATATGAAGAACTGCTACCGCCCGCATAACCGGAATTATACCCGCCGTAGCCCTGATAATTTCGGTATCTTCCGTATCCGGCGTTTCCTGAACTTCCTCCGCCGAAAAACTGATTAAAAAAATCCCTGAAATACCTCTCGGATTCTTCCCTTTTTCTCTGCTCTTCCGCTTCATCCTCCGCAGATCTGCGATACCTGCGTCCGAACAAAGAACCGACGACTAACCTGATAAGCAAGAAAAGGAGGAAAAATAGAAGTGGTCCGCCGCCAAAAGGAAAGAAAAAAATCATACCTTAAACTTAATAAAAAAATATCCCGTTTACAAATATTTTTTTAATTGTTCACGATTCTTCATAAAACATGCCGATTCGTATAAAAAAAACATAAACAGGTACGCCCTATAAGGCAGCTTTACAGCTTATCCATAAGCATTGAACACTTTCCGCTCGGAATCGGAAGTGTTTTTCTCTTGTTCTCGTTTAAAACAACTATGGTAAAATAATAAAGTTTCTCGCTTTCCAGCCTGATTTCCCAACCTCTTGTGTTTTTATTGCTCTGAATGGTAATCAGGTTCCTTTTAAGAGACAAATTCTGTATTCCCATGCTTTCGAGCTCGGGAACAGTCCAATCCACTGTTTTTCTCGGTAACGAAACATTAAGTCCGATAATATTCTCTATCATCAGCGTTACGGACATAAGACAAACCTGCGGCAAAAATCTCCGTGCCGGAAATCCTTCCATTTGCTTCACAGACTGGGGAACACCTTCCTTATTGGGCAAGTACGCTTCCCACACGTCTCCGCTCACACCCTCTTCCGGCTGCAATGTGTCAAGAATGAAGTAAATATGCCTGATTGCGCATTCCCTCGCAAAAACGAACTCTTCGTATTTTTCAAGGCCCTTAATAACAATGTAGTTATTTACCGGAATTACCGCACCCACGCTTCCTTCAATCTTTTCCTTGTAGCATTTGCTATCCATGCTCACGCTGGGGAACGGATTCTCAGAGCCGAAAATCGCCGGATCTTTCAGCATATCCACCATTTTAGCGGCTCTCTCCTCGTTTGGAATTTCTGCAAAGAGCGTCCAAAACGCACTCACCAGTTTTAATGGAATCATCTGCTCTTTTGCATCTAAATCGTAGTAGAACTTCTTTTCATTATCCCACATCAAGGAGTTAATTCGGGTTTTCAGGGAGAAATATAATCTTTTATAACGAAATGACAATTCCTTGTCATTCAAAATATCACCGATGTAAGAAAAATAAAGCGCATTCACCGCCACCGCAGCATTGAAATCAACAGGATACACAACACCTTTTCTCGGAATGTTTCCGCTCTTGCATGCGCTTATCGGAACGGAAAAAAGCCCGTTTTCCTTCTGAAAATTCGCTTTTAACCAGTTAAAATAATTCTCTAAAAAAGGAACTATGTCCCGCAGTCTCTTCTTGTTTCCTATTTTGTGATAAAAAACAAACTCCACATACGCGAAAAAAGGGATAACGACGCCTTTCGTGTTGTCTTTCGTAAACACCGGTTTACCTGTTTCTATGTCGTAATCAGACCGGATCGCTCCGTCCGCTTCCTGACGACTATAAAAATAATCCATCATATCAAACGGGGAATACTCCTGATTACTGTAGCATAAAAAGAGCGATGAAAGAGAAGAGTTGAAGAGACTTATAGTTTTCTGGTTGTCGTAGGATAAATAATTACCCGTAAAACCGTTCGCTTCCGTTCCACTCTTCCAAGCTTCGTCTATCCACACCCAAGATCTGTCGTATAAATCCACAAAGTCCTGGTCGTAAAAGTTAATTGAAGGTATGGCCTCTGATTTCAATTTTATTCTCCACAAAAAACCCTATATACTTAACGATAATACGGGTATCGTAATAGTAACACAAAATTTATGTTTTGTGTAACATTTTTTCATTTTTTAATTAAAAATTTACGTTACTTTTTATGTAAAAACAATAATCATGAAAAAAGCGACGATAAGTTTCGCTTTTAAATCGAATAAATTGTGTTTTAATGGTATTTAAAAGGTGTTTAAAGATGTTTTTCCCTTGTTCTGCGTTTCTTCGCGCATAGTCGAGCTTTCAAACGCAGGCCTTAAAACACTTCCTTTTTTTTATTATTAACTGTAATCATTAGCTGTAAAAATTCCTGAAATCTATATTTTGAGTAACTTTTTTTAAAATCTTCTTTCTTTCTTCAATATCAGGCATTAAGGCAGACATTAGATTCCAAAATTCATCAGCGTGATTTGCATAAATCAAGTGGCAAACTTCATGCAAAATTATCATGTCGGCGATGTATCGGTCCAAAGCTATTGTCATAAGACTGATTCGTATAAGCTTCTTTCTTTTATAACAACACCCCCCGAGCTAAATGGCATTGCTTTAATTAATTTATTAGTATTAACTACAAAATCATTTTGTCCATCATGTATTGTTACCACAGGATTTCCATTTGGATT
>CAMKAB010000003.1 GCA_946410375.1 uncultured Spirochaetaceae bacterium | reverse complement strand
GCCTTATTCATATTTTGGAACTAATAAGAATGAGATTTGATAAACAAGTTCAAGAGCTTGTTACGGATGACGCAGATGTTCCTACGATATTTGAGTATATTTTAGGAATTATTTGGTATAAGATAAGCGGGAGAAAAGGGGATATTCTTTCGTTTATGAAACTTTCTCTTGAAGCGGATTTATTGCCTAAAACGCATGCGGGAGGAGGAGAGGCGGACTTAATTTTTCAATATGAGGCAGAAAACGATTATCCGAAACATAGTTTGTTAATTGAAGCAACATTGGCTGATTCTACAAATCAGCGACGTATGGAGATGGAACCGGTTTCAAGACATTTGGGTGAGTATATGCTTTCTCACAAAGGAATTGATTCTTACTGTGTTTTTATTACAAATTTTTTACATAGGAATGTGATATCGGATTTTAGAAGCCGTAGGAATATGGAATATTACGGAGGAAAAAACGGAGAAGATGTTATTAAAGGTATGATGATAACTCCTCTTGAGAATGACCTATTGATACAAATTCTTAAAAAGAAAGTTAGTTATACACAATTGTATAAGTTATTTCATGAGGCTCAGATAAGCGATCTTGCACCAAAGGAATGGTATGAGGATTTGAAAGATAAAATAAATACAATAAACTAAAATAGCGATTGTATTGTCTAGAATAATACAACGCGGGATTTACTGTAGCTCCGCCCGGTACTTGTTCACCGTTCGGCGGGCTATTTTTATGCCTTTTTCCGCGAGTTTGTCGGAGATTTTCTGATCGGAAATTTTTCCGTATTCCTTTATAATTTCAGAAATTATCTCTTTGATTGAACTCTTTGATATGTCGGTGTTTTGAGAAGCGGCGGAAAGGTTCGTTTCTGAGGAAGCAGCGTCTTCGGGCGCGAGCGAGGACATTTGAGATGAGGCGGGATTATCGGGTTTTCCGACGTTTGTTTGTTTTACGCCGCTTGAAAAGAAAAATTTTAGCGGCTTCAGACCCCAGTCCGTGCTAATCCATTTTGAGGAACACAGGCGGCTGATTGTGCTTTCCGAAAGGTCTAATTCGTTCGCAACTTCTTTTAATGTAAGAGAATGTAAATGCTTTGGACCGTTAAGGAAAAAATCTTTTTGCTTTTCCATGATCACGAGAAGCGTGCGGTATAGTGTTTTAAAACGCATGTCAATCATGCCTATGAAATTCTCCGCTTCACGAATTTGTTTTGCAATATAGGTTTTCGCGCCTTTATCGCTTTTTGAAAAATGTTCATTTGCAAGTTTTTTAAAATCCTCGGAAATTCTGAGCGGCGGAAGCGAGCTTTTATCAATATCCAACACGAGTTCCCCGTTTACGCTGTGTATTGTTGCATCGGGAATGATAACGCTTTCGGAGTTATTGCCGAATAAGGCTCCCGGAAAAGGATTCAAGTTCTTTAAAATTTTATAAAACGAAGAGAGATCCTCTTCGGAAATGTGTAGTTTCAGGGCGATTCTCGCGAATTTCCCGTTCTTTAAATCGTCCATATAATTGTTTATAATAGAAGAAAATACGGTTAAATCCGAACTTTTCATTCCGCCCAGGCGCGCCTGAAGGATAAGGGATTCTTTATAGTCTTTGCAACATATTCCCGCAGGGTCGAAGCTTTGTACCAGGTTCAGCGCATTTTTTATTTGTTTATCGGTGTAAGGAGTGTCTTTGAATAATTCGGATAGGTTTAAGGTGAAAAAACCGTTTTCATCAAGGCTGCCGATAAGCAGTTCTGCGATTTTGCGCGTTACGGCGTCCGCATCCGTGAGTCCGAGTTGTTTTATCAGATGGGTGTACAGGCTTTCGGTGTTTTGAAGGGTGGCTTCAAGAATGTTTTTTGTGTCCGTCTCTTCTGCCGAGGGTGTATCAAATCCGTAAGACGAGACAGGCGAGAGTTCTCCGCTGTACGATGTTTTTTCGTAAAAGGATGAATCTTCATCGTCTTCGTTGTAGGCTCTGCCTTCCGAGGAAAACGAGGTTTTCCCTTTTGAAGAACTATTGTGTCCGTCGGCTCCGAACTCGCTGTCCGGTATTTCCAGAGCGGGGTTTTTTTCAATTTCCGCGTTTATGGCTTGTTTTAAGTCCATAACGTTCAGCGTGAGCAAAGACAGGCTTTGAATCATCGCTGCGGAGAGGGTTTGTTCTTGTTTCAGCTCGGCGTTCTGTACGATTTCCATACATAAATGATACTTTTTTTCTCTGTTTCATACAATTAAATAAAAACAGGGAGTAACCGAATATCCGACTGTAGGTATTCCGGAAAGTTAACCCTTGAAAATAAGGTGTCATTTTCTTAAAATAACGGGTTATGAGTGAACTTATTTCAAAATTGAAAACAAAAACGAGAGAAGAACTTTGCGAATTAGCGAAGAACAATATTATAACCACTGTAGAGGGCTGGGTAAAAACAAAGCGTGACAGTAAAAACATCACTTTTATTGAGGTTTCGGACGGTACTTGCCTAAAAGGCTTGCAGGTTGTTGCGGAGCGTGGAAAGATTGCGGATGATGTTCTCTCCGGCATTACAACCGGGGCTTCCGTTGTTTGCAAAGGACGTTTGGTTGAGTCTGAGGGAGCGAATCAGGCTGTGGAACTTCAAGCTGAGGAGATAGAGCTTGTGGGCGAGGCGCCTGCGGATTATCCTTTGCAGAAAAAGCGACATACGCTTGAATATCTTAGGGAAATCGGACATCTTCGTGCAAGGACGAATACTATCGGGGCTGTTATGCGTGTGCGGAGCGCGATGGCGTATGCCGTGCATAAGTATTTTCAGGATAACGGTTTTTATTATGTGAATACACCGCTCATCACGGCAAGTGATGCGGAGGGTGCCGGGCAGATGTTCCAGGTTACCACGCTTGACTTAAATAATGTTCCTCGCACCGAGGACGGAAAAGCGGATTATTCTAAAGATTTCTTCGGTAAAAAGGCGAACCTTACCGTTTCCGGGCAGCTTGAGGGTGAGACGTACGCCACCGCGTTGAAGAATATTTACACGTTCGGACCGACTTTCCGTGCGGAAAATTCCAATACAAAGCGTCATTTGGCGGAGTTCTGGATGATTGAGCCGGAGATGGCTTTTTGCACGCTTGAGGGCGACATGAAAATTGCGGAGAGTTTCTTGAAGTACATATTTTCTTATACTTTGGAGAATTGTGCGGAAGATATGGAGTTTTTCTCTTCCTTTATTGAAAAGGGTGTGCGAGAGACAATAGAGCATGTTATTAAAACTCCGTTCGCCCATTTGACTTACACGGAGGCAATCGCGGAACTGGAGAAGAGCAAGGATTCGTTTGATTTCAAGCCGTATTGGGGTTGTGATATTCAAACCGAGCACGAACGTTTCCTGAGTGAAGAAGTGTGCAAGAGCCCGGTGATTGTTACCGATTATCCGAAAGAGATTAAGAGTTTCTATATGAAGATGAACGACGACGGACGAACGGTTCGCGCAATGGATGTGCTTGTTCCTCGTTTAGGGGAGATTATCGGCGGGTCTGAGCGAGAAGCTCGTCTTGATGTTTTGAAGCAGAGAATGGCGGAGCTCGGACTAAAAGAAGAAGACTACTGGTGGTACCTGGATCTTCGCAAGTACGGAACTGTGCCTCATGCGGGCTTCGGTCTCGGGTTTGAAAGGGCTGTTCAGTATATTACGGGGATGCAGAATATCAGGGATGTTATTCCGTATCCGCGCGCGGTAGGCAGTGCCGAATTCTAAATTTAACCGTTATCAGCACCGTCTTTGCGTGCGGTGCGCTCGGGCTGTACAAAGAGTACTATCCCTCGCTGCCGCGCACAAATCCGGCACTGCTTCCGGTTAAATTGCGAGAGACGTTAGCGGGTCGTCTTTGCGTGCGGTGCGCTCGGGCTAAGCGTTTTTTTGTGTTGTGCGGGTCCGGAGTGGTGTTGTGCGCGTGCAGCGCGCCCTGAAATTGTTCGGAAGAGCGACCATGTAATGAACATGTGCGTGCTAATGTGTGTGCGGGTATTTTGAAATTACAGTGTAGAGTCTGCTTGCAAGTAGCGGATTTAAAGAAAAATGCGTGAACTGCGCTAAAATTGCAATGCAGCGTCCCGGCTGTGTGAGACATGGCTTTTTCGCGTATGGCGTTAAACGGTTTTTATGGAGAAAACAGTATGGCAAAACAGGTTATTGTTATTTTGGCGGACGGCTTTGAGGAGATTGAGGCGCTCTCTCCGATTGACATGTTGCGCCGGGTTGGAGCGAAAGTTCTGATTGCGGGTCTCGGAAAAGGTGAGATAACATCCTGTCGCGGGGTGAAGATTACGGCGGATGAGGTTTTATCCGAAAGCCATTTAGCAGAAGATTGGGATGCCGTTGTTCTTCCCGGAGGAATGCCGGGCTCGGTTAATTTGCATAATAGTCGGATTGTAAATGATTTAGTTGTAAAGACTTACAATGCAGGAAAATATGTTTGTGCAATATGTGCCGCTCCGGTTGTTGTGCTCTCTCCCACGGGCATTTTGAACGGGAAAAGAGCGGTTTGCTATCCGGGAATGGAAGAGGGAATAAAAGATGTAATCTTCCGTTCGGAAAAGGTTTTAAACGAAAACAGGATTATCACCGCACGCGGGGCGGGATGTGCGCTTGAATTTGCATTGGAAATTGTTTCTGCGCTTTTTGATAGGGAAACGGCGGACGACCTTGCCGTAAAGATTGTGTATTGACGCTTTTGGGCTGCCGAAAGCGAGCGCTCAGGGCAAAAGAAGGCGAAATTTTCGGGTTGAATTTCGGTAGTCGGTATGGTTTTCGGGTAGCAAAGGTAAGGAAAACACCGCAGAATGGGAATTCGGGTTTGAACAGGTCCGGCAGATCTACGCTAAGCTTTACGGCGGACGTATCCATTGATAAAATTTTGCGGATGAATTTTGCCTTAACTCGCCTGATTCGGTATTGTTTCAAAAAAAAGAACAATCGGAAAACTTCGGACGGAAATTTTTATGTTGCATCGTCGGTTTTGCGATATGTTTTGATGTGTTTTACAGAACACGCGAGCTGAAAAAGCAATACTGAAAGAACCGGAGTTATTTTTAAAGATTTTAGTTATTAAATTTAACTTTTTGTATTGTATGTATTTAGAGGTTTGATATGAGTAAAATCGGTTTTGATAGTGAGCTTTATTTTAAACAACAGTCAACTTACATTTTAGAGCGAATGCAGAAGGTTAAAGGCAAATTATACCTTGAATGCGGCGGAAAACTGCTGTTTGATTATCATGCGCAGAGGGTTCTTCCCGGCTTTGATACAAACGTTAAAATGCGTGTTTTTCAATCTTTCAGAGATAATCTTGATGTGATTATTTGCATAAACGCCGCTGATATTGAGCACAGGAAAATGCGGAGCGATTTCGGAATCACTTACGAGGGCGATGTGTTCAAGATGATTGACGATTTCGCTTCGTGGGGAATTAAGGCGGACAAGGTTGTTATCACCCGTTATTCAGGAGAAAGCACCGCTACCATTTTCGGTGATATGCTTACTCGCAGGGGGATAAAGGTTTATTTCCATAAACCGATTTTGGGTTATCCTGAAAATCTTGATTATGTTGTGAGCGATTCCGGTTTCGGCTCAAATCCGTACATTCCTACGGAAAAACCGGTTGTGATTGTAACAGCTCCGGGTCCGGGAAGTGGAAAACTCGCCACCTGTCTTTCCGAAGTGTATCACGAATATAAAAACGGCACGCGTGCATCTTATGCGAAATTTGAGACGTTCCCGGTTTGGAATCTGCCGATAGATCATCCCGTGAATATCGCGTATGAAGCGGCGACGGCTGATTTAGGCGATTACAACCAGATAGACCATTTCTATGTGAGTTCTACCGGTCAGATTGCAGTGAACTACAACAGGGATATCGAGGCGTTCCCTGTGCTGAAGAAGATTTTGGATAAGATTTCCGCGGGGAACCTTGTTTATAATTCTCCCACCGATATGGGAGTGAACCGACTGGGATTCGGAATTATCGATGACGCGGTGTGTCGCGAAGCTGCGAATCAGGAAATAATCAGAAGATATTATCTCTCCGAATGCGAGTATGCTCAGGGCATTACTTCACGCGAGACTGTGCTTCGGAGCCGGGCGATTATGGAAAAATCAGGGCTTAAAACGGAGGACAGACCGGTGGTTTTACCGGCGTTGGACGCTTTAAAGAACGCAATTTCGCGGGGGATTAACAAGGGCGGCATTACATGCGCCGCAGCGATGGCTCTTTCCGACGGAATGATTGTAACCGGGCATAATTCCGATCTTATGCACGCTTCAAGCGCTGTTGTTTTTAACGGACTTAAGCACCTCGCAGGAATAGATCAAAAAATCGAACTGATTCCGCGACAGGTTTTGGACTCAATCACGGCAATGAAAAGCACGCTTAAGGAGAAGGGAATTTCGCTTAATCTTGATGAGGCTTTGATATGTCTTGCAATGAGCGCAACGATAAATCCTTATGCAAAGGATGCTCTTGTCATGCTGCCTAATTTAAAGGGAGCGGAGTGCCACCTTTCTCATATTCCTTCTCCGGGCGATGCTTCGGGGCTTCGCAAACTCGGCATAAACGTAACGAGCGAGCCGAAATTTCCTCAGGCAAATGCCGTGGCGCTGTGATAACGAGAGTAAATTACCCGGCGTAATTTACGGTATGTTTTAGAGATACTCTGCTTTTTCGATGAAAATTTCGATTTAATCAAGGAAGCGTGTGGTTGTATTTTGAATAACGGTTGGAATTTTAGTATTCAAGTTTTTTGTCGTTTTTAATATTTTTCAACGTTTAGGAGACTGGCTTAAATGAAACGTATCGTTCTTTTTTTGGTTATCTGTTTGTTTTTCCTTTCCGGTTGCGTAACGGTGAAGTATTTAGAGCCGTATGCGGAGGAAGAAGGTCCGGTGTCTGTGGTGGATTCAAAGAACATACGGTATTTGGTGTCTGATAACGGTCCTTTTTCTCTTTCTGTTTCCGCAGGAGACTACGATAGCGGCACTGCGAGTTTCTATGTTCATGTTACAAATAATTCCGAAGATGTGCAGACATTTAAAGCAACGGATTTTTCTCTTTACGGTTTTAACAGCAAGAAAGGTGAATTTGAGCCTTTGCAGGATTGGAATGCGGAAAATTATTATTTTGCAGCTGTAAAGGAAGTTAAAAGGGAACAGGCGAGGAAGGCTTTTGCCGGAGCGTTGCTGATTGCGGATTCTCTTTTCGGAACAAGAAGATACTATTATCAACGTTCTCACGGACATACGAGAACTTATGTTTCGCACGTAAGGAATTATGCTAATGTTTATGCCGCGATTATGCTGGCTGAGGCTTCGGAAAAAGAGGCAAAGGCAAGCGGACAGGCTTATTTGGAATTTTTGAAGAGCTCCATGTTGTATAATGCCGTTCTGGAGCCGGGAGAGACATATGGGGGCTGGATTTTCTTTAACGACAGTCTTTACAAAGATTACTATATGCTCGTATACCGCCCGGGAGAAGACGAGACTCGCTTTGTTTTTATAAAAAGAGAAGTGTGACGTAAAATATAATTGTGACGGACACGGAGAGTTGCTTGGTGATTTAATTGCAATTTGCAGGATAAGGTGTTGTGTAAGGCTGTGTGGTGCGAAGTGAAAAGGTTATGGAATCTGATAAGGAAAAACTCAAATCAGACTTTTTGAAGAACAGAAAGTTCGTACAATATGGAATGCCGAAGAGGAAGAATGATATTTTTCTGTTGTTGATGTTTGTAATGTGCTTGTGGAATCAGCAAGCAAAGACCCCGGAGCATACTGGTGAAAATTAAAGCAGCGACTTAAGGCAGAAGACAGTGAGGTCGTGACAAATTGTCACGGATTGAAATTGCCTGCCGCTGACGGTAAGTCTTATAAAACGGACTGTCTTGATGTACAAGGCATTCTTCGTCTAATACAATCAATTCCGTCTCCGAAAGCAGAACCTTTTAAATTATGGATGGCACAGGTTGCAAAAGAAAGATTGGATGAAATGCATGACCTAGAGCAGGGAATCCATAGGGCTTTAGCAGAATACAAGGCATTGGGATATTCTGAGAACTGGATAAATCAGCGTCTTAAATCAATAGAAATCAGAAAAGACCTTACAGATGAATGGAAAAAATACGGTCTTAAGGAAGGCGTGCAGTTTGCAACTCTCACGGACATTATTTATAAAACATGGTCTGGTAAAACAACTGGGCAGTACAAAGAGTATAAGGGGCTAAAAAAAGAAAATCTTCGAGATAATATGACGAATCAGGAACTGGTCCTGAAAATGCTTGCCGAAATGGCTACCACCGATATTTCAAAAGCTCGCAATCCGCAGAACTTTGCGGAACATGCAGACACAGCTCGTCGATGCGGAACAATTGCCAAAGAAGCCCGCGAAAAACCGGAAATGGAAACAGGCAAGAAAATTGTATCTCCGCTTAATGCAAAAGATTATTTTGATCAACAGCAGCTTGAAGACAAGGCCGACAAGACGGAATAAGAGTATGGCTGTAAGCAGAAGTTAAAACGATATAAAATAATTTATCGATATTTGGAAAAGGCTTGAAATTTCAGGCATGTAAGATAAGAATGATAAAAAAGGCCTTATATATAATAGGTCTTTGTTAACTTTGGATAATATGCAGGAGAAAGTAGACAATGGAAGAGCATAAAATGAAGGAACTTTTGAATTTTTTTAATAAACAGTCTGTTTGTGTACAGAATAGGCTCTCAGATATTCTTGCTAAGGTTTCAGATGGAAGAGTTCCGAATAAGGATGAACTGCGATTATATTATTCAGAAATGGATAGTCTTATAGAAAAATATAATAAGCTTAAGGAAGAGGCAGAAAGTATTCTTGATCCAGAGGAGATGCCAAGTGAAGGCTGTAAAGCAATTGAATATATTGAGGCAGTTGCAAATAGCAAGAGACGTAGAATTGAACTTCAGCTTGAAAAAGTAGAGGGTGTTTTACAAAAGTTTCTAAAAGTGAAGTCACTTATTACCGAATATGAAACTGCGGTTATCCCTTTTAAGAAAAAGGCTGCAGAAGTGTTAAAGACCCTCTCTAAGGAAAATGTTGAACAGATGCTTTCAGAAATGGAGGCTTTTGAGCTTTTTCTAGAAGCTATAGAAAAGAATAATCAGGAGCGTTATAAATTATTAAAGGAAATTGACAAGCATTATCCTAGAGAGGTTCAATGGGGACTGAGCGGAGGGCTTTATTTCATAGATAATAATCTAAAGATAGAAATTAAAAGCGACGAGTCGGCTGTTAAATTGACAGAGAATAAATGTGATGCAGAAGATACGACTATAGGGAACGTGAAGGAGGTAGCAGAAGAGATTTCTAATGAAAAGATTGATAGGAGTGCGGATGAGGAGAATTTCAATGAAATAACGGAACGACCTACGAAAGATGCTGAATTACATGGAGTACCTACGGATAAAGAGAAGTTTTTAGTAGAAAAGATAGAAAACAAAGAGGAACTGTTGGTGGCAATAAACAAGCCAAAAAGAGGAAATCCGAGTGCAACTTCATTTAAGAAAGAATTAGCTAAAATTGCGAAAATTCATAAAGAGACGAAATTTATTTTACCTTTAATGACCAATCTTGGTGTTCTTAGCAAGAAACAGATATATATGTTCGGAGAATGTATGAATTGTATTGAGCATTCTGATAGGGATAAAGAAAAGGTGTATGAGGCAATAGAGTATCTTGTGAGGAAGGGCTATTTGGCTTGTTTTAGTTATGAGGTTGGAGAGGACAAAGAAGTTTATTGCTTGTCTGCATATTGTTATGATTGTTTGAAAAAAGACAGTATCTCCTCAAAGATGTCTAAGTTTTGGTGTCTTTCTTTTGGTGAGGTAGAGATTAAAACAGAGGCTGAAATAGATAAAAATATTGTGAATATATTTATTAGAAATAATGATCGGCTTGTTGAATATCTTTACGGAGTAAAGGGAATCTTGGAGGAGAAAGAGTATCGGAAAATAGTATCTTCTATTAAATGGAAGGAATATTATTATCGAATTGATGTTATAAAGGATGGAGAGACCATAAATTGTTGTCTCTATGATCCTGAAGGAGTTAGCGAAGAAATCAAGGATGATGAAGGAATCCTTGTTATTGGAAATGATAAAGAAATAGACACTACGCTTATGATTGGAGATAAGAAGATATTTGTCTATGATAATCAGTCTATTAGTCCCCTTGAGAAAGAATCTGGTAATATGGAAAAATCTATTAAGAGTGAAACGATTGATGAAATAGAACAGAAATCCGAAAAGCAACCAGAGAGGCATAAAGAACAAGAAAATGAGGTTAGTTTATCAGTAATAAAAAAAGAAACCTTTGCATTGGAGCAAAAGGTTGCGGATAAAGAAGATGATATTGATGTTTCAGAAGATATTTCTGTTGAATCTCTGTTAAGAAAAGAAATCGCTCCTAACGATAAAGAATTCTGCACAGTAATGGAACAGCTGTTAAATAGAGAGGTAGCTCAAAAAGAAGACTTATCAGCAATTATTTCTCAAACGATTGTTTTCGCAAAAGCTGTAGGGGATGTCGTTACTAAAGAAAACGGAGTTCCAAAGGATTATGTGGAAAGTTATAAGCTTTCTGCTCAACTCAGGCTTGCTTCAAACTTGATGTTGAATGAGTGCGTTTATACATCTGAGTTTATGTCCTCTGTTTTTTTAGATCCGTCAAGTTGCGATTCGGCAATCATGCTGTCTGCATATATGTTTGCGATGCTTTTGCCAGGCATGCCTTTTGATTATGGAATGAAGAATCAGACGGAGTTTTTCTTTCAACATTATGATGATTATTTTAAAGATTTTTCAGCATTTAAGCCTCTTTTTAATAAACTCATGGCTGTAAAAGATGTTGCTACCGTAGGATTTTCGCCTGCTTTTGTTTCTCTGCTTGGCGATGAGGAGGAGAGAGAGAAGTTTATAAATGAACTTGGAAGGTCTGCTAGTGAATATCTTAAAGTAATAGATCCAACAAAAAGATTGAAATCTCTTCGTCCGATGTATTCGAATTGCTTTGGTAAAGGAAGTGATCTTCATCATTGTATGATTATCATAAGTGAAAACAAGCAGGAGAAAGATGACGTTGGTTTTGTTGAAACGGTTCTCCGTAATTATTGTGATGAACATGAAGGAACTTTAAGTTTGTCTAATGTAAAGATAGAAGATGCTCTGAGTAGTGCTTGGAACAAAGCAAATCAAAAAAAATTTGAATTGGAGTATGCCGCAAGAGAGCAGGCGCTTAAACAGTATAATGTAAGACTGGAAATTATGTTGAAGTGGGTCGAGCATATCAATAATATGACCAATCGAAAGCAGAATATTTCAAGGCTTAAGATTTTGCGATCTGAGTTGATAAAGATGATTCAGGAAATTCAGAAAAATTCAACATGGAGAAATCTGAAAAATGCGAACATCTTGGCATGGACATTAGCATATATGCAGCAGTATTTGAATGGACAGGTTGTGAAACTTAAAATATATTCTGAGTTTTTATATACGGGAATAATTACGGTTGACGATGATGGAATTCCGATTATTGCTCCTGATCTTGTTCATGTGAAGTATTATGAGCCTTGGAGAAATGTTCTTCGTCATATTGTGAGTCCTAAGAAAGCCGTTAGTGATGTAATGGCTGAGATCATGGGAGACAATCTTGATGATAAGGCAGATGAAGAGGGATTAAAGGACAATCTTCACCAGCTTGAGATGCTTGGTAAGTTTTTGGAAGATGATGACGACATTTATACTATATCGGATGAACAGTTGAAGGATGCTATTGATTCAGCTAATGATAGAACTACAAGATTCCAAGAAAAATTAGAACTTGCTTATACATACAATCAAATCAATGAAACAGAAAAGGAAAATTTGATTGGAATTGTTAATCAGTATAAAACGAGTTTTTATGAAGCAATGGATTTCGCCTGCTGGAGACGATTCCTTGGTGCGTTGGAGAAGCAGATGACCGAGTTTGCAAAGGGCAGGAAAAAGCAACTTAGGAGTAGGCTGGACTCTTGTCTGAAGAAGAACCTGGAATCCTCTCTTCTTAAGGAAGCAAATCGTCTTCTTGAAGAAGAAATGAATTTTGCGGTAACAGAAGAATATATAAACAGATTTGAGTGTGGAGAAATGGAATTGGATGATGATGTTATCCTCCACGATTTCGATTACTTCAGTAATTTTATTGATCCTTTGATTTTTGATCCCTTGTTCCGGGAGTGTACAAGAAATAACGGTAAGAATCTGAGCAATTTCGGATGGAATTATGTTGAACGTAATATGCCGAAGGACTGGACAAGCCGACAAAAAGAAGACAGTAGAAATCTTGTGGTTAATTGGCCTAAGAGGAAAGATAGAGTTACTCAGTCTCAGATAAAAACTCTATTTGCAGGTTTGGGCTTCGATGTAATTGATGCAGAGCGTACAAGAATAGAGAAAGAAGAAGTGTTTAAGATTACTGTGCGCCAGACACCAAAGAGTATGGCAGATTACCGTCATCCGATTGCTTCTTTTGGCACACAGATAAAATCTCCAATAAATGTAATAATGCTTTATGGAAATTATACGGAAAAACAATTAGTGGATACTGTTTCAAATCTTGATCTCGGTGATATATCAATTGTCTTGCTTGACAGAGCCTTAAATGCTGAGTCTAGAAGGTTAATCGGAGAGATTTTCCATACGACCTCTGGGCAGAATCCGTTCCTGCTTATCGATCAGGTTTTGTTCCTGTATCTTGCACTTCATCAGATAACAGAGCGTATGCCGGCTATGCTTAAGTGTACATTACCTTATTCAAAGTATCAGCCATTTGTAAGAGATGGAGGACCAACATCAGATGAGATGTTTTGCGGAAGAACACAGGAACTTGCTACAATAATTGATCCTAATGGAGCATGCGTAGTTTATGGTGGACGCCAGCTTGGTAAAACAGCTCTTTTGGAGAGAGCGGAAAGCAGATGTTCGAAGCCAGCGGATAATGAGTTTGCTGTCTATACAACAATCAGTCGGAAAAAAAATGAGAGAAAAGTAGTAGAAACAATTGTTCTCGATATCAATAATAAGTGCGATGGACGGATTATACTTCCAACATGTAATACAATCAAGGAAATGTGTACTGCTATCAATGACCTATTCCACAGTAAAATGATTACATCAATGCTTCTTTTGATAGATGAAGTGGATGATTTCCTTGCTTCAATAGCCGATGTTGCATATGAACCAATTCTGCCGCTTGTCGATTTGAAACGAGATACGAAGAATAAATTTAAATTTGTTATTGCCGGGTTGCATAATGTATACCGAGCTAAGAATGCAACAAGAGCTAATGGTATTTTCGGGCAGCTAGGGATACCGCTTTGTATTAAGCCGCTGTCACCTACGGATGCTTTGCAATTGATATCAAGACCTCTCCGTTATCTAGGCTTCCAGATTGACAGATATCCTCATCTTGAAACAATACTTACAAACACAAATTATTATCCAGGTATTCTTCAGTTCTTCGGATATATGTTGGTGGAGACTTTAACAGCTCAGTATTCTAAGTATTATAGTGCGGCAGATGGTAATCCTCCTTTTACTCTGCAGAAAGAGCAGCTTGGAACTGTTATGAGTTCATCAGATCTGAATAAGAGTATTAAGGATAAGTTTCGTTTGTCACTTGAATTGGATCAGAGATACTTCATGATTGCAAGGTGTATCACTATGCTTTATCACTACTATGAGGATGATAGGCTGGCAGGCTCTTGGCGTGGATTCTCTGTTGATGAAATTATGAATATGGCTAAGGAATACGAGATTCATTGTCTTGAAAATGAATCTAAGGAGGATTACATCAACCTGCTTGATGAAATGGTGGAGATGGGAATTTTGGGTAAGCCTGATGAAAATCGTGACCTTTACAGACTGAGAAGGAATTCATTTGTAGACATCATTGGTGAGAATATTGAGAAATTGGAAGAAGATATCGTCAGTAACAACGAGGAGGCTCAATGATGATTAATGTTCCTTGGGAGGAGTTCTGGTGGAATAATATTACAGGAGCGCATATTGTTGTTGAAAAAGTTGTCAATGCTCTCCTTGAGGATAAGATGGTTATTCTTAAGATTCCATCTGATTTGCCGTGGAGATATTCTATGAGAATTTCTATCAATACAGCATTTAAGGAAAGAACTGACTCAAGAGGTGTTGTGATAGAATCTATCGATGTAGTAGATGATAATCAAGAAGACTTAGAACCAGGACGATTTCTACTACAAAGATATGCTTCTTCAGCGATATCAAAAGGTTATAGGGAAAGGTCGAAGGTCAGCATCCAGGAATATATTGCGCAGAAGAATGTCATCAAGAATAGAATACTATGGATTAAAGGGCTTGGAGGAGAAACGGCTAATAAGTGGATTAAGTTTTGCAAAGGATTTACACCGAAAACTGCTTCTGAAGGTCTATTTGTTTTGGAAGTTCGAGGTAAGGTGAATTCTCTGGAGAGCAAATTTATTGAATATATTGATTTTAGCGAATGTGTGAATAACTATGATGTACAACTCCTTAATAGCTTTATTTTGGACGAGGATGAAGAAATTGCCTATGGTTCAGATAAGTGGAAAAAGTATATTTCAACAACTGTTGCAACGGTTTGTGATGTAGACGCTGAAGTATCTGAGAGGCTCTTGCATGAAGTGGATTTCAGAAAAGAATCAGCTATCGATGGAATAGCTCGTATTGCCGAGATGAAGGAGTTTGTACGGCGTGGAGAAGAATCCGGTTCAAATCATGTGTTATGGCTATACAGGAATAATGAGCATTCAAAACTAGAACATAGAATTTGGGTTGCGCAGGTTCAGATCCTTTTTCCAATCATAGAGATGGAGAGAATAGAACTAATCAAAAAGTATAGAAATGAAATAAATCAGGCTCTTATGGATAATCATATTACTCAGTATGGTAAGCAAGTTACAGATTCTATGGAAGTGGAGTTAGGTACTTTATGTTATATGATGAGTTATAAGCAGGAGCGGGAACCTAATTACTATATGTTGTATATTCCGGATGAAGCTGACCGGAATCGTATTAGATTTTTACACGAATGCAGAAATGCAATTGCTCATATTTCAATTTGTAATCCGGAACAAGTAAGAAAACTTTTGGATAAGATATGATTATGCAGCTAAATAAAGGAGAGTCAGTTTGTAATTTTTAGTATAATTTAGTATATAAAATATGGTTAGAATCTTTGTAAAAATAAGAATGAAAACGCCAAATTAATAACTTTTCACGAATTCTTTTTAGGAAGAGATCGTAATGGCATGAGTGGACATGTGTCTAATTTAAGCATTGGCGGAAAAACAGGAATCTTTTAAGTGTTTGATTAAAGAGTATGATTTAAAAGGCGTAGTGAATTTATAAAGTATTCTCAAGAAATTTGTTCAAAGAAATGTTTGCACTGATGTTTCAAGTATGCTTGATGGGGAAATTTGAAGAACATTTAAAAACGATAAACGGTTTTGTGGTGTTTTTGGTGTTTGTGTGGTATTGTTATGATATAGTACTGGAATACCGGAGAAATATTATGGGATACGATTTATCATATTTGGTGCTTGTGCTTCCTGCGGTTCTTTTTGCAACATGGGCGAGCTATAAGGTAAAATCAACGTTTAATAAATATCAGGGGCTGGAGGCGTCAAACGGGCTCACCGGGGCGATGGCGGCTATGCGCGTTATGAGTGCGAACGGGATTGGCGATATTCCCGTTGAGCGGGTGAGAGGAGAACTGACTGATCACTTTGACCCGACAAACAGGGTTGTGAGGCTTTCCGACAGCGTCTACGGAGACCGCTCGGTGGCGGCTATCGGCGTGGCTTGCCATGAAATAGGGCATGTGATTCAGTATAAAGAGCATTATCCGTGGATAAAACTGAGAAACGCCATAATTCCGGCAACGAATATCGGCTCAAAACTTTCCATTCCGCTTATTATCATCGGTTTGATTTTGGGTGCGACGTCGGAAAAGTTTATCGCTCTTGCTTATGC
Organism: uncultured Spirochaetaceae bacterium; assembly: GCA_946410375.1. Taxonomy (GTDB): domain Bacteria; phylum Spirochaetota; class Spirochaetia; order Sphaerochaetales; family Sphaerochaetaceae; genus CAMKAB01. The sequence goes on along the minus strand of CAMKAB010000003.1, from coordinate 331 downwards.
GGGTGTGGCTTTGTATTCGCTTAGCACACTTTTTCAGCTTATTACTTTGCCTGTGGAGTTTAACGCAAGCCGGAGGGCGCTTCAGCAGATTAGGACGCTGGGATTGCTGGATAGCAGCGAAATCAAGGGTGCGCAAAAGGTTCTGACTGCGGCGGCGCTCACCTATGTGGCGGCTCTTGCCACGTCTCTTGCATATTTGCTCAGGTTTGTTCTCCTTGTAAGCAGTAGCCGGCGGCGCGATTAAACGGCTTGTGATTCTTGCGAAAAGCGCGCATGAAAGGAAAGATTGTCTTTGAATGGCAAGCTTCGCGGGAAAGTATGCCGGAGAGGG
>CAMKAB010000002.1 GCA_946410375.1 uncultured Spirochaetaceae bacterium | reverse complement strand
CGAGGTGTACTCGTTTGTTTTGTTTTGTCTTGTTTTGTCTTTTTCCCGCTCCATGTGTCGTTTTTCGTTGCGGTTAGTTATTCTTCGGCGCGCGCCGCCCTATCGGCATCTCTTTCCGTATCGCTTACATTGAGAAATCCGTTGTGTACACGGGGCTCGGATGGGCAAGATAGTTCTGATTGAAGATGTTGTAATCCAAATCAGGGAAAATGTTGTTTTGTCTTTCGGATGTGACGAGCCATTCCGTGTTTACCGCATTCTTGCACATATTGTCGTATACCAGATAGAAGTTTTGCAGGTGCGACGTTATACGGTACTTCGCATATTCCTCCGTGGTGTGGTTATTCATGATGAACGGCCAATCGCTTGCCATTGCGAGTAAACATTCCCGCGCAGCCTGCGAAAGAAAACGCTTTTTTAGCGATGTCTGATTCGGGAAACGTGTGGCGAGTTCGCTCATCCATTCCGTTGCTTTTATCGTGTATTTGCAGAGCCATGAGTTGGACGAATTGTCTACCCATACTTCGCTGTAGCCTCTTTTCCCCCATGACGAGAAAGCCGGTTGCGCTGTTTGAATTTTTGAGTGCGAACGGATATATTCGGTCGGGGTGGTAAGGCGGACGTCCTCTTTTTCCGCACATAGTCTGATAACCTTTTCCAGCCACGACGGACCCTCGAACCACCAGTGCCCGAAGAGTTCGGCATCAAAGCTTAAGGTGTAGATCGGGTCTTCGTCCAGATTCCCTTCCACGGATCTTCCTGTGGAGATTATGTTATACAGGAAGTTATTTGCGTGTATTTCCGTTTTTTTGTTTGCGCGGCTGATGTCGTACAGGCGCTTATCGGGGGTTTTCCCCGTTATCGCGTGATACTTGAATCCTGTGAAAACGCGGTACGAGGGGTCTGCTATGTAGTCTTTTATGTATTCTATCGGCAGGTCGTATCCGATGTCCCTGTAAAAATCCCTGTAGTCTTCGTCTGCGGGGTATCCCTCCGTGGCTGACCATATCAGGCTTGTAAGTCTGTAGTCGCGTGCGAAGAAATGCACTCCGGAAGGTGTTTTAACAGGCATGTACGCGCCGTTTTTTATGAAATCCTTGGAAAGGAAAAACGAATGGCTCGCCACGCTTGTGTATTCAATCTGATGCCTTTTCAGTAGCGTTTCCAGTCCCGGATAATATCCGCATTCAGGGAGCCAAAACCCGCGAAGCTCTTTATCTATCGTGTGCGCATGGCTCATAATCCCTGTTTCAATTTGAGCATTTACCGCAATCGGGTGATTTTTGTAAATCGGAAGGTATGCGTGGGTGGCCGTTGTGGTGATAAGTTCCAGATGGCCCGAATTTGAAAGATTGTTGAATGCGGAAAGAATATCTGTTCCGCAAGTGTTGTTGTAAAAATTCAGATTTTCTTTTGCGTTGTTCAGGTAAAAACGAGCCGTTTCGTTTTCCAGCGGGCTGTTCTTTGTTCGGACAACTTCTTTTTCTCCGAGTTCGATTCGGCTGTTCAGGTACGTTAAAAACCGTTCTTTGAGCAGAGGGTCGCGTAACATGAAATTCAGAGTTGGGGAGATGGAAAACACCAAACGGAACGGAACGCCTTCGTCTCTGAGCTTGTGGAACATCCTCAGTAATGGCAGGTAACATTCGTTGATGGCTTCGTTTAACCAGTCTTCCTCAATGAATTTCGAGTATTCCGGGTGCCTCACGAACGGTAGGTGCGCGTGTAGCATAAAGTTTATGTTGTTTGTCATGATAATCTCCTGAAGTTGTGCGGTTCCGGGTTATTCCGGCCTTGCAGTGTGATGGTCGGGTTTACGTAAGGTTCCCCGAGAGGATTTGTTTCACCTCGTCTACGGCTAAGTACTCGCCTCCGTTTGTGATGAGAGATGAAGAAAGAACTTTGTAGGTTTCCGGGTTCCTGAGTATTTCCGGATGGTCTTCCACGTAAACGTTCGGAATTGTTTCTATCGGGCTTGTGGCGAGCGTGGTGAGCACCCCGTCTATTTCCGCGTTCAGCGTGATTTCGTAGTTTCTGCCTTTCCACGGAAATTCTATGTTCCATGTGGTGTCGTCTATGCCGACTTCCACTTGATAGCTCTCTTCTTTCTTGTTGTTTTCTTTCAGCGCAATGACGCGGAGTATTATTTTTACGTTTTCGTTTCTCAGTATTTTTTCTTTGGTTGCATGGGAAATATGCCATATCACATATGCCCACGCGGGGTCTTGGAGAATGGTTTGAATCTCGTTGTCGTTGAATTTATCGGGAAGAGGTCGTACTCCGGGAAGAGCGTCTGTTTCCGTTTCTTTTGCAATAAGGGTTTTTACGAATTTCTTGTCTACGTCAAGCTCGGATGCATCTCCGCCGTATATTTCTTCAAGGTTTTCTATCAGTTCCGTTCTGTCCAGCGAGTCGGCGTCTTCGATGCCTTCCTGTTCAGCCATGTATTTGAGTTCGGAATCAGAAAGCCTGTTTATGTTAATAAGTTTCATGTATTTTCTCCGTGGCGTTAGTAAGTCTTCTGTTTTTATGGTCTGTGTTTATATTTGTACGGTTCTGCTCAGCGCAAAAGCATAAACACATAATAATAAAATAAAACGGAAAATTACAAGATTTCGGGGTGGGACGGGAAATCGGATAGCGTCTGGTGTCCGGAGTGCGAGGAGATAGTGTGAATCCGGTACGGGTGCGTTTACGGGCTCTGGCGAAGACGTTCGCGCAGGACGTGCGGGAGGAGAATTGTATGACCGGTGCGAATATCATAATTTATGCGAGGACGTTCACGCAGGACGTGCGAGATAGGAAAGCGCGGGCCGGGGCTGTTTGTGCGAGATAGGAAAGCGCGGAGCGCACAAAAAAAGACTGCCCGGTGCGATTTCCGTTTTATTCGGAGAGTCTCTCGGCAGTCTCTTTTAGAATTATGCGTTCTTTTGAGTTTTCTTATCTTGTTCGGAACTTATCTCGGAATTATAGGATTTCTGCCCTTTTTTCTCTTCCCGATTTCAAGTTTGTTCTCTTTCAGGTGATTTATAAGCATTGCGAGGTTCGCAGCCATGTTTTCGTTCTGAACGAGAATTTCTTCAGGAACGATAAGGTGTCCCTGCGTGAAGTTCCAAATAGCGGTGATACCCGCCTCAACCATTTCGTTGCAAACTTCCTGCGCCGCTTTTTGAGGAACGGTTATTATTCCGATTTTTATTTTATTTTTCTTGCAGAAAGAAGACAGCTTTTCCGTGCTTTGAACTTTTTTCCCGTTTACGGTGCTGCCTATTTTGTCTTTATTGGAATCGAAGGCTGCAATAATATCAATTCCGTAGTTGGAAAAACCTTCAAAATTGAGCAACGCATGACCTAATGAGCCCACGCCTACGATTATCGCTTTATTCGGACTCTTGTACCCCAAAATTTCCTCAATATCGGAGATGAGCAGTTTTATGTCAAACCCGAGACGAGGTCTTCCCGGTACGGAACTGACCGCAGCGAGGTCTTTTCTGACCTGAATCTCCGTGTATCCGAAGATTTCGGCAATGAGGGGAGCGGAAATTCTTGTGTAGCCTTTTGCTTCAAATTCCTTTAAATACTGAAGATAGTAAGGCATTCTTTGCATTGTTTGTTTTGAAATTCTATTATTTTGCATAGTAATAATTTACAATTTAATAATAGAGGTGTCAAGAATAAGGGAGGCGGAGGAAAAGAGCGCTCTTGTTTGCGGAAAAAGCAGGCTGTTTTGCGAAGAGCGTGTAATTTTAAGCGTTTTCAGCCGTTTTTAGGCTAAAGGGCGCATTCAGGAAAGGGCGTGCGGGGGAGGAAGGGGGAGGAAGAAATAATGATGCATTCAGCTTTTTTCAGCGGTTTTTTAAGAAAAGACAATTAAACCTATTTACCTTTTTCTCTTTTATTAGGTACATTAAAAACAAAGATAATTATGAGTTTGTATTTTATATAATAAACGGATGCTGACGCTTCCCGGTTCTTTTTCGGAGGAATCGGAAAGTCTGTGAACGGAGAAAAAAGATGGATAACGAGAAATTTAACAGATTTTATGATTTCAGGGATTCAAATGCGGAACACTGGTGTGAGATTTTCAAAATCACTCCGGAGGAATTAGAAAGAACCGAGGGGGTTATGTTCCACTATATGGACAGCGTGATTGAGTTAAGAGATAAGGATTATAAAAAAATCGCAAGCACATCTCTTTCCACCCCTATAAGCACGAATGAGTATTACATCGCTTTTGAGCGTCATGTAATCGGATTGCAGAATTTCAGCAAGTTTTTAAAGACGATAGGCACAAAGCAGGAAAAGCTGGAATGGGTTGAGGTGTGGTCTTCAGGGCTTTTAAAGACGGCGTATCACTGGGAACTTGATATGAGCGAAGAGCCGGACGGGCTTGTGGATCTCTTCTACAGAAATAAGAAGAAATAATCAGGAATATCGGATAATAATCGGTTTTAGGATTCGGAGAATTTTCTGAAAGAATTATGGACTACGACATTATTGTTATCGGGGGCGGTCATGCGGGGATAGAGGCGTCTCTTGCATCCGCCAGGATCGGTTTTAAAACGCTGCTCATTACTCAAAGCCTGGACGCTATCGGAAGGTTGTCGTGTAATCCTGCCGTAGGCGGGCTTGCAAAAGGAAATATGGTGCGCGAAGTGGACGCTTTGGGCGGAGAGATGGGACGTCTTATTGATTCCACCCTTGTTCAGTTCAGAATTTTAAACAGGCGTCGCGGTCCTGCCGTTCAGGCTCCGAGAGCGCAGGCTGATAAGTTTTCCTATTCGCGCCTTGCAAAGGAAACGCTTGAAAACCAGCCCGGTCTTGATATTTTTATGGATACGGTTACGGATATTCTGACGTCATGCGATTCTGAAACGCCCTCCGGCAGACGTGTTCAGGGGGTTCTTACCCGCAGAGGCATTCGTTTTTCCGCCCGTGCGGCGGTTCTCACAACGGGAACCTTTATGAACGGCAAAATTTTTATCGGAGAGTACGATGCTCCCGAGGGAAGGCTGGGAGAGGAAGCGGCTTTCGGGCTGGGGGATAATCTCAGAAAAAAAGGCTTCAAGGCGGGCAGATTAAAGACGGGAACGCCCGCACGCGTTAAGTTTTCCAGCCTTGATTTGAGTAAAATGGAGATTCAAGCCGGAGATGATGTGATTGTGCCGTTCAGTTTTATGAATGACCGTATCGAACGGGTTCAAATGCCGTGTTATATCACATATACGAATTCCTTTACTCACGAAATAATAAAAAATAATATTCACCGTTCCCCGCTTTATGGCGGAAAGATCATAGGCAAGGGTCCGAGATATTGTCCGTCCATAGAGGATAAGGTTATGCGTTTTCCTGACAGGGAGAGACACCACGTTTTCGTGGAGCCTGAGGGGTCGGGTACGCAGGAAATGTATCTGAACGGTCTTTCTTCTTCTCTGCCGGAAGATGTTCAGGCGGATTTCATACATAGCGTGCCGGGTTTGGAAAATGCGATAATCATGCGTCCGGCGTATGCGGTGGAGTATGATTTCCTGGATCCGCTCCAGCTGAAAAATTCTCTTGAATCGAGGCTTATTGACGGCCTGTTCATTGCCGGACAGACAAACGGAACCTCGGGATATGAGGAAGCTGCGTCTCAGGGCTTGATTGCGGGAATAAACGCGGCTCAGAAGCTGAAAGGCGATTCTCCGCTTGTTCTCTCTCGTACCGAGGCATACATCGGGGTTTTGATAGACGACCTCGTGACTAAGGGGACGAATGAGCCGTACAGAATGTTTACGAGCCGGGCGGAATACAGGTTGAATCTGCGTTCCGATAATGCGGATGAAAGGCTTACCCGTTACGGATTCAGCGCAGGGCTTGCTTCTCGGGAACGCCTTGAACGTTTGCAGGATAAGATAAGAAAAATAGAGGCGTTGCAGGAGCTTTTGAAAGGAAAGTCTTTCAGAGGTAAAAATGCGCTCCAGGCTTTAAAACAACCGGAGGTTACGATAGAGGCGGAGGAAGCTGAGATCCCGGAGCTTGCGGAGTTTTCGGAGGCGGTGAAACTCGGAACGGAACTGAAAGTGAAGTACGAGGGATATATAAAAAGGCAGGATTCCGCGGTTCATCGTTTTGCAAAGCTTGAAACGGTTATTATTCCCGAGGATTTTGATTACGATTCGGCGGACGGACTTTCGGCGGAGAGCAGGGAGAAGTTCAAGGCGGTGAGGCCTGAGAATGTAGGACAGGCAGGGCGTATTTCCGGTGTGCGCGCATCGGATGTGGCGGTTCTTCTTATGTATTTGAAAAAGTAGGCTTATACGGTTTAGGCTTGTAAAGTTGCGTTTTGAAAACGGTTTTGCAGGCGGTTTTCGTTCACGGAGCTGATGCGCGGACGCGGCGGGTGCTCGGATGCGGCGGGTGCGTGGACGCGGCGGATGTACGGATGCGGCTGATGCGCGGACGCGTATTTTGCGAAAAAGCAGAGAATTTCAGACGGAAACGGGATTGTCCTCGGCCTGCGATTCAAGCTTTAAAAGCGTGGTTCGCAATTTATTTCGCAAAACAGATTTACTCGGAGATGTGAAGAAGAGCGGACGACGCATCGGATATTCTTAAAGGTGATATATGCAAAAGAGTACGGAAACGTTACTGGAAAAGTTTTTGAGCGATTTTTTTTTAAGATTGTCCGATGATGAATCGGCTTGCGATGCTTCTGATTCGCACCGCAAAAATGGAGGCTCGGGGCGTAGCGGGCTGAGCGCGGGGCTTGATGACTGCAAATCCGATTTAAGATCGGCTGAGGGCGGCTTTCCCGAAACGCTGAAAGGCGGCTCAGGAAACCCGTTTCGTATCGGTTCCGCTTCCGAGAGCGCGCTTTTTGAAATGCTGAGAGTTTTTGTGAATCAGATTCTTTTTTTTAATCCGGCTTATAAACTTGTGTCCGTGAAAACGGAAGAGGAATTGATTGAGCGTCATATTGCGGATTCGCTCGCTCCTGCGGCGTTGATTTTCCGTTATGCGCTGGGCAATGAGATAAAATTTGCCGATTTAGGCTCGGGAGCCGGGCTTCCCGGTATTCCGCTTTCTTCATTTGCGAGCGTTGTCCCTGCTTTGCAAGGGGTGAGATGCACGTTGGTGGAGAGAATGGGGCGCCGGGCGGGTTTTTTGCGTAATTCCATTGTGCAGATGAAATTAATAGATAGAGTTCAAGTGGTTGAAAAAGACCTTTCCGATGTGAGTGAGACTTTTGATATAATAACGTTCAGGGCTTTTCGCAGGTTGAAAGACGTAGCGGAGGGACTGAAAAAAATAACCCGGCGCGGATCGGAAGTGTATGTTTATAAAAGAACCGGAGAAGACATAAGGACTGAAATCGACGAGTTGAATGCGGAAATGCCCGGTGTTTTCAAAACAAGTGTTTTACCGTATAAAACATTTACCGGAGATGAAGCTTTTTTGCTGAATCTTACCGGATTGCAGGACTGATTTTTAATAAAAAAATAAAAAAAGGGTTTTACCCGTTGACACAACTCGGATTTTTTTGTTAGTTTAATCTTTGCGTAATTGTGCGTGGTTATTCGCCCTTGTAGCTCAGTCGGTAGAGCACCACCTTGGTAAGGTGGGGGTCAGCGGTTCAAGTCCGCCCGAGGGCTTAAAAATATCAGATGATTAAATGTAACGCATTTAGTTGCAAGGAGATAGGTTATGGCAGAGAAAAAGAAGAGTCCTGTTGAAAAAATTGCTCTTCAGTGCACGGAGTGCAAAAGAAAGAATTACACAACAGAAAAGAATCGCCGAAATAGTCCGAATAAGCTTGAGTTGATGAAATATTGTCCGTTTGAACACAAGCATACCCTTCACAGGGAAACGAAAGTTAAATAAGAGAAGGTCTTTCAGTTATTCCGTATGTTTCGGGATGAAAAGGACTTCAGGAAATAGAGATATAGGGGTGTAGCTCCAACGGTTAGAGCACTGGTCTCCAAAACCGGGTGTTGGGGGTTCGAATCCCTCCACCCCTGAATTCTCTTACAAGGGCGGCTTGAGAACCGCTTGCCGTGTTTTTTTTGTTGGAAATAACGCCGACATTGTTTTTCCAGCGTTTTGCGGTGCGGCGGCGCATGGTTTTAAGCGCTCTCAGCAAGGAGTATTATCGTGAAAAAGCTAATAAAGTACTTAAAGGATTGCAGACTTGAGATGAAGAAGGTTGCTTGGCCTTCAAAGGATAAAGCCGTGTCTTACACCGGTCTTGTTCTTTTGACAACCGCTTTCTTCGCTATTTTATTGGGCTTGGTTGATTTCGTCTTCTTTAAGATAGTTGAACTTATTTTCTGACATCGTTTTGCGGAAATTCCGGGTGCGGAGTTCGTGTCTGATTTTGTTTTTAAGCGGCGTTTGAGCCTGAAACGCGATTGTGTTTAAGGGGAAGCGTTGCGGGACGGATACGGATTTTCTTCGATTTAACCTGCGCCCGAATGGTTCGGAGCGGTTTGAAAGTAAGTCTCCGGTAAAGGGGTTTTTGATGGCAAGAGGCTGGTACGCAGTACATACTTACTCGGGTTATGAACAGAAGATTGAGCGTCTGGTGCGAATGATGATGTCGCAGGACGCTGATTTTGCTTCTGTCTGTTTGGATGTTAAAGTTCCTTTTGAGACGGTTGTGGAAACGAAGGACGGAGTGAAAAAAGAATCTAAACATAAAATTCTGCCGGGTTATATTTTGGTTGAGCTTGATTTGCCAGAAAACGATTCGTGGAGAAGCTACACTGCTCAGATTCAGCATATTCCGGGGGTCACCGGTTTTCTGACCTCTTCCCGTTCCGCCCGTCCAATGCCTTTGTCCAAGGATGAGATGGATAATATTCTTCAGAAAACGGGAGAAATCAAGGCTGAGAAAGTGTTCAGACCGAAGCAGGACTTCACTTTGGGAGAAACCGTTAAGGTTGCCGCCGGTCCGTTCTCCGGATTTACCGGAAAAATTGAGGAAATCAACACCGAGAAAGGAAAAGTTACCGTTTCAGTCGAGATTTTCGGCAGAGCGACTCCTGTGGAGATTGAGTTCTCTCAGGCTGAGAAAGTGTAAGGTTTCGATTTAACAAGTTTTTTGCGTTTTATTTGTCCGGATTGATTCAGAGACGCGTCATGGTTGTAAAGCGAGTTTTTCGGACGCGGCGTCGTGGTCGTGAATCGGACGTTTCGGACGCGGCATGCGTCGCAGAGTCGATGCGCGGCGGGGAATTGAGGGGACGTCAAAGAATCCCCGGGAAAAGACCCGTGACACTTGGAAATGGTGATTTGCCGCGTTTAACGAGTCATGGGATCATAACCGGAATTCTGTATTTTTGCGGGGCGGTATGTGAGTGTTGCCGTCTTGCGTATTTTAGACATACGCTCAAATTGATATTTGCTGTAAGATATCGGGTTTCGAATGCAGACTGTCGGAGACTTTGATTAGCCGCGGTTTTCAGAGCGGAAAGCGTTCGCCGAGGAGTTCGGAACATTTCGATTAAACACGGCAATACAGGATATGTTACATACTCCTCTTCGGGAGAGTAAGGAGGGTTTCAGAGTGGCTAGCAACGCTGAAAACAAGAATTACCGGCCCCGAAAAGGTGGGAGCCTGCCGTACGGCGGGCGTTAATACCAGCGTTGAGGAACTGAACTTTACCGCCAACTCAGGCAAGGACCTCAAACGTAAGGAGAAATAATATGGCAAAGAAAGTCACTGCAATTATTAAGTTGCAATGTCCTGCACAGAAAGCCACTCCGGCACCTCCTATCGGACCGGCGCTCGGACCTCACGGCGTAAGTGCACCTCAGTTTGTTCAGCAGTTTAACGACAGAACAAAGAATTATGAAGCGGGATTGATTATCCCTGTTATCATCACTGTCTATTCAGACAAGTCATTCACATTTATTCTTAAGACTCCTCCTGCAGCTGTTCTTATCAAGAAGGCTTTGAAGCTTGATAAGGCGAGCGGAACCCCTAACACGGTTAAGGTCGGTAAGCTCTCAAAGGCTCAGTGCGAAGAGATTGCGAAGATGAAGATGGTTGATTTGAACGCCAACGATATTGACGCTGCAATGCGCATTATTGCCGGTACTGCCAGAAGCATGGGAGTGGAGGTGGAAGCATGAAACGCGGAAAAAAGTATCAGGAAGCAGTAAAAAAGCTGGATAGAGAGAAAACATACACCGTTTTGGATGCTGTGAGACTTGTAAAAGACATGTCTTATGCGAAGTTCGATGAGACGGTTGAGCTTCATGTGAAAGTCGCTCTTAAGAAGAGCCAGAGCGTAAGAGACACCGTTGTTCTTCCGCACCAGTTCGCGGCTGAGAAGAGAATCCTTGTTTTTGCAAAGGGTGATAAGGCTCAGGAAGCATTGGATGCAGGTGCGACGTATGTCGGAGATGCGGATCTTATTGAAAAAGTCCGCGGCGGCTGGATGGATTTTGATATTTGTGTCGCCACGCCTGACATGATGAAGGACGTAGGAAAACTCGGTCCTGTTTTGGGTAGAAGAGGTCTTATGCCGAACCCGAAAACTCAGACCGTTACTATGGACTTGAAGGGAGCTCTTGCCGAACTTAAGAAAGGAAGAACAGAGTTCCGTTCGGATAAGACCGGCGTAGTTCACATGGCTGTGGGTAAGGTTTCTATGGATGCGGAGAAGATTGCTGAAAACGCAGAACTCGCAATCAGGGAAATAATGAAGAGAAGACCTTCAGACGCTAAGGGAGACTTCGTGTTGAGCACTTCTGTTGCTTCCACAATGGGCCCCGGCGTTATGATTGAGGTTCGTGAATTAGCATAAGCGGGGGAGAAAAATGGAATATCAGACAAGGATAAATGATACAAAAAAAGCTGCCGTAAAGCAGTTGAAAGACGAGTTTAGCCAGTATTCCGGGTTCATTTTCGCAGACTACCGCGGAATGTCAGTGTCTCAGCTCACTTCTCTTCGCAAACAGTTAAGAGAGAAAAGCGCAGCATGTCGCATTGTTAAGAACCACTATGCGAGAATCGCATTCAAAGAACTGGGTCATGACGGTTTTGACGCCCACATGACAGGTCCTACGGCGGTTGTTCTTGCAAACGGTGAAGAGCAGAACGTTATCGCAAAGATTGTTATGGAAGCGGCTAAGGCCAGCGGAAACAAACTCGCTGTAAGAGGCGCGTTGCTGGATGGTCAGCATCTTGATGCGGCGGGAACGGAAGCGTTCAGCAAGCTTCCTACAAGACTTGAGCTTATCAGCATGCTCATGGCAACAATGAAGGCCCCTGTGCAGAAACTTGCGGCAACCCTTTTGGCTTATAAGGAAAAGCTCGAGAGCGGCGCACCTGCTGCGGCGTCTCCTGCGGAAGCGAAGGCGGACGAAGCAGAGGCTCCTGCGGAAGCAGCGGCACCGGCAGAGGCATAAGTGCTACGGAAAAAGAGGATGTCTCTCGAGGCTCTTCTGTTTTCGGGAACTTCGGGGACTTTATCGAATAAAAATTGAATTTACAAACACTATTAGTCTTCAGCGTAATCTGCTATTAGTGTTAATAAGGAGAAGATAATATGGTTACAAAAGATGAGATTTTAGAGACAATCGCTAACATGAGCGTTATGGAAGTTTCCGAGCTTATTAAGGCTATGGAAGAGAAGTTCGGCGTAACAGCTGCTGCGGCAGTTGTGGCAGGTCCGGTGGCCGGCGCAGGCGCGGCAGCGGAAGCGGAAGAGGAAAAGACTGAGTTCGACGTTGTCCTTAAGAGCTTCGATCCTGCTAAGAAGATTGCGGCAATTAAGGCTATCAGAGCAGTTGTTCCTGAGTTGGGTCTTAAGGAAGCTAAGGAGCTCGTTGAGAACGGTGGAAAGGTTAAGGAAGGTGTTTCCAAGGCTGATGCTGCTTCAATCAAGGAAAAGCTTGAGGCTGAAGGCTGCACCGTTGAAGTTCAGTAATTGCGAATACAGTAAAACCTCCTCTGTTTTCTCAGGGGAGGATTTTGTCTTTTAATAAAGACAACGGAAGGTTTCCGAATGAAATTTCCGAAAACAGTTTCGGAATGAACGTTTGAGATTGAAAAAATATTGAAACCTATTTGGGGGTATGGAATGGCTATAAACAAGGGGCCTATAGACAGAATTTATCTTGGTTCTGAATATGAAGAAGTCTGCGATTTACCGGATTTAATCGGAATTCAGAAAGAATCATACGAGAATTTTTTACAAAGCGAAAAATTACGCAAGGGCGAGCCTTTGGATCCGAAGAGCGGATTGGAAGAGGTGTTCAGATCTATTTTCCCCATTGAAGGTCCCGGCGGAGGGTTGATACTCAATTACGAGTCTTACTCTCTTGATTTTGATAACATAAAATATAATGAGATTGACTGCAAGAAAAAGGGAAGAACGTACAGCGTGCCCTTGAAAGCGGTTATCAGTCTTTTCCTCAGTGAAACGGATGAACTCAGAGAAAAGGAAATATTCCTGGGAGATATCCCGTTGATGACGGATCGCGCCACTTTTATCGTAAACGGAGCGGAGCGTGTTGTGGTAAGCCAGATTCACCGCAGCCCCGGAGTTATTTTCAACTACGACAAAGGTACGTCTTCATCCGAGAAGGATAAGAACGTCTATTCATCAAGAATCATTCCGTATCGCGGATCGTGGCTTGAATTTGAGATAGACGAAAAAAGAGGTGTAATCGCCGCAAAGATAGACAGAAAAAAGCGTATTTTGGGTACGCTCTTTCTCAGAGCGATCGGCATTGACACCAGAGAGAAAATAATTGACGCTTTCTACGAAACGAAAACGGTGAAGATAGAGGATACCGACGAAGGGAAAAAGGCTCTTGAAGGTGCGTATCCGGCTAAGGACATCTTCGTTGAGATTGATGAAGGCGGAAAAAAGTTAAGAAAGAAGGAATTTCAGGCGGGAACAAAGCTTCTTTTGGTTGACATTGAGAGACTTGCGAGCCTTGGAATTGAAGAAATAGAAATTGCGGACTTGGAAGCGAAAAAATCGCTGCATAGCGATATGATATTCAAGTGTTTTGCAATGGAAGAAGCGAAGTATACGAAACCGGAGCTTTCCGATGAACCGGTAAAGGAAGAGGTTCTGAGAGAGATTTACAGCGTATTGCAGCCGGGAGAAATCATCACGGTGGAAAGAGCAGAGAAGGATTTGAACGATATGTTCTTCTCCCCTCGCAGATACGACCTCGGAGCGGTTGGAAGATATAAGCTTCATAAGAAGTTCCACGCGGGCGAAGAGAATTCAACGTGCGATGAGGACCTTACCACTCTTACGCCTGAGGATATCGTGAATACGATGAAATACCTCATCAAGGTGTATATCCACGAGGAACAGGTGGATGATATAGACCACCTCGGAAACAGACGTGTGCGATGCCTGGGCGAGCTTTTGCAGCAGCAGTTAAAGGCGGCGTTCTCCAGAATGGAGCGTACAGCCAAGGAGAGAATGAACGCGGCTCAGGAGGATCAGAAGCTTTCCCTCAGACCTCAGGACTTGATTTCAAACAAGCCTGTGGTGGCTGCGATAAAGGATTTCTTCGGCACAAGCCAGTTCTCGCAGTTCATGGATCAGATAAATCCTCTTGCGGAACTAACCCATAAGAGAAGACTTACCGCCCTGGGTACGGGCGGTCTTAACAGAGACAGAGCCGGTTTTGAAGTCCGAGACGTACACTATACTCACTACGGAAGAATGTGTCCGATTGAGACGCCGGAAGGTCCGAACATCGGTCTTATCGTGTCTCTTGCAAATTACACTAAGATAAATAAATACGGGTTCCTGGAAACTCCGTACAGACGCGTTGTGGACGGACGAGTTACCAGGGAAGTCCGCTATCTTGATGCGAACGACGAAGAGATGTTCTATATCGCAAACGGAAATGCGAAGCTTAAAAAGGACGGGACATTCGCCGAGGATCTTATCCCTGTGAGAAAGAAGGGAGATTACACAAGTCGTCCGGCATCGGATATAAGCTATATGGACGTGTCTCCGAAGCAGGTTGTGTCAGTGGCGTCTTCTTTGATTCCGTTCCTTGAACACGACGACGCAAACAGAGCCCTTATGGGGTCCAACATGCAGAGACAGGCGGTTCCTCTTGTGTTCCCTGAAGCCCCGAGAGTGGGTACCGGAATGGAGCATAAGACGGCGTATGACTCAGGTGTTCTGATAAAGGCATCTCGCGGCGGAAGAGTTGTTTATGTTTCCGCCACGCAGATAATCATCTCTCCCGAAACCCTCGATTTATACGAAGTGGACGGCGGGAAGAATGCGGAAGGCTCCGAATCGGATGAGCTTAAGTTCGGTAAGAATGTCGCAGAGGGCGCGAAGCTCGGAACCAGGGACGGAAAGGCCGTTAAGGCGAAGAGAGGAGGCGTTCTTGTTCATTCTTCTTCCCGTTTCGTGGTGCTTTGTCCGGAGGAAGAGCTTTTCAGACAGGAAATTCCCGTTTGTCAGAGCGGATACAAGAGAACGTGCAACATAAAGGTCGGACAGATTGTTTATGAAAAGGACGCTCTCGTAACCGATATAAAGAGGGACGAGAAAAGCGACGATTACTCCGATGAGGAAAAGTGCATAGACAAGACCGAAGTCAAGGCGAAAGTTACGGGAATCATCACAATGGTGAACCCGTCCTCGGTGTGTATTGCGAAGCTGGATTGCTACAGGATTGTAAAGTTCCAGAGAACAAACAACGACACTTGTTTTACTCAGAAGCCTATCGTGAACTACGGACAGGTTGTCGAGGCTGGGGATGTTATCGCAGACGGACCTGCCACGGATCGCGGGGACCTTGCTCTCGGACGCAACCTTCTTGTCGGGTTCGTACCGTGGAACGGATATAACTACGAGGACGCCGTTCTCATTTCCGAGCGCGTTGTTAAAGAAGATATTTACACCTCAATACATATAAAAGAGTTCTCAACCGATATAAGGGAAACGAAGCTCGGTCCCGAGAAAATAACGAAGGATATTCCGAACGTGGGCGAGAACATGACCCGTCATTTGAATGAGGAAGGTATTGTAAACATCGGCACGATGGTGTACCCGGGACATATTCTTGTAGGAAAAGTCACTCCTAAGAGCGACAGCGACACAACGCCGGAGTTCAAGCTTCTTAACTCCATATTCGGCGAAAAGGCGAAGGAAGTGAGGGATTCTTCTTTGAAAGTGCCTCATGGAACGGAAGGAATTGTCATTGACGTGCAGGTTCAGACAAAGGCGGACAACGATGAGCTGCAGCCCGGTGTGGATAAGACAATCAAGGTGTTGATTGCCACAAAGAGAAAGCTGAAGCAGGGCGATAAGATGGCGGGCCGCCACGGAAACAAGGGTGTTGTTTCGAGAATACTTCCGATTGAAGATATGCCGTACATGGAGGACGGAACATCTCTTGATGTTTGTTTGAATCCTCTGGGTGTTCCTTCGCGAATGAATATCGGACAGCTTATGGAAACCCAGCTGGGCTGGGCCGCAGTAAGGCTTGACGAGTGGTACTCGACTCCTGTGTTCCAGAGCGCCACAATGGAGCAGATTGAGAAGAAGTGCGTGGAAGCGGGATTGCCGGAGAATGCAAAGGTTACTTTGTACGACGGAAGAACAGGTGTGCCTTTCGTAAACAAGGTGTTCTGCGGATATATTTATTATCTTAAGTTGCACCACCTGGTTGATGATAAGATGCATGCGAGAAGCACAGGTCCGTACTCTCTCGTTACCCAGCAGCCTCTCGGAGGAAAGGCTCAGTTCGGAGGACAGAGACTCGGAGAAATGGAAGTTTGGGCTCTTGAAGCATACGGAGCGGCGAACACCCTTCAGGAGCTTTTGACTATCAAGAGCGATGATATGACGGGTCGTGTGAAGATTTATGAGAGCATTGTTAAGGGAGAACCTTCAACAAGCGCCGGAATGCCGGAAGCGTTCAATGTTCTCGTACAGGAGATAAGAGGTCTTGCTCTTGATATGAGCGTGTACGATTCAAAGGGTCGTCAGGTGATGCTCACGGAGAGAGACGAAGAAATAATCAGCAAAAAAGGTCAGAATTAAGGGGGAGCGGGGAATATGAAAGAAATCGGAGATTTTGATAGTGTAATGATCAGACTTGCTTCACCCGAGCAGATCAAGGCGTGGTCCTACGGGGAAGTTAAGAAACCCGAGACGATAAACTACAGAACATTGCGTCCCGAGAGAGAAGGTCTTTTTTGCGAGAAGATTTTCGGTACTACGAAAGAATGGGAATGTTACTGCGGCAAGTTCAAGTCGATTCGATATAAAGGCGTCGTGTGCGACAGATGCGGCGTAGAAGTTACTAACACGAAGGTTCGCCGTGAGAGAATGGGACACATCACGCTTGCGTGTCCGGTGTCTCATATTTGGTACTACAGAAGCGTGCCTTCCCGTATGGGCTATCTTTTGGATATGCCCAGAGCGGCGTTGCAGAGCGTTCTGTACTATGAAAAATATATTATTATCAATCCGGGAGAAGAGAACCGCGGAAAGCCGATTGAGATCGCACCGGGCAAGTCGATTGATTTAAAGCCGATGCAGCTTTTATCGGAAGAGGAATACCTTGCTTTACGCGACAAAATCGGAGACACCTTTACTGCGGGAATGGGTGCGGAAGCGATTCGCACGCTGCTCGCTAACCTCGATTTAAAGAAAATCAGCGAAGAACTTCGCGAAAAAATGAGGGAGAAGGGCGATAAAGCGGATAAAAAACTTCTGAAGAGAATAGAAATCGTTGAAAACTTCCTGTCCAGCGACAACAAGCCGGAATGGATGATTTTAACGGTTATACCGGTTATTCCGCCTGATTTGCGCCCTATGGTGCAGCTGGACGGCGGAAGATTCGCCACAAGCGACTTAAACGACTTATACAGACGCGTTATTAACAGAAACAACAGATTGCAGAAGCTCATCGCCTTGCACGCACCGGATATTATCGTGAGAAACGAAAAGAGAATGCTTCAGGAAGCGGTGGACGCCCTTTTTGATAACTCGAAGAGGAAACGCGGCGCAGTTAAGGGCGCGAACAGCAGACCTCTTAAGAGCCTTTCCGATATGCTCAAAGGAAAGCAGGGACGTTTCAGACAGAACCTCCTCGGAAAGCGTGTTGACTATTCGGGACGTTCGGTTATTGTCGTTGGACCTGAGCTGCGCATTCATCAGTGCGGACTCCCGTCCAAAATGGCTCTTGAACTTTATAAGCCGTTCATTATGAAGCGTTTGATTCAGAGCGGAGTTGCAAGCAACGTAAAGAAGGCGAAGACCATTGTGGAAACCGAGGCGGATGAAGTCTGGGCTATTCTTGAAGAAGTTGTTAAAGAGCACCCGGTTATGCTGAACCGCGCACCCACCCTTCACAGACTCGGCATTCAGGCGTTTGAACCGGTCCTTGTGGACGGAAAGGCTATTAAGCTCCATCCTCTTGTGTGTAAAGCGTTTAACGCGGACTTCGACGGAGACCAGATGGCGGTTCACGTGCCGCTCACTCAGGCGGCTCAGCTGGAATGCTGGACGCTGATGCTTTCCGCCACGAACCTCTTGGACCCTGCAAACGGCAAACCTATCGTGTATCCTTCTCAGGATATGGTTCTCGGCATTAACTACCTTACCAGGGAGAAGAACAACGACATAGGCGAGGGCAGATACTTCAATAATCTTGATGAAATTTATATGGCGATAGAGAGAGGCGTTCTGTCTTATAATGCGAAGATCGGATACACTCTTCCGGACGGCTATCGGTACGCATACCCGAAAGACCCCGATGATTACACCACGCCGGGACGTCTGATTTTCTTCAGCGCGCTTCCCGAGATTGAGGGAATAACGTTCAGGGATTGCAATATGTGTTTCGGCGATAAGGGGTTACGCAAACTGATTACTCGCGCCATGACGCTTACGACTCCGTCGGTTGTATGTAAGCTTGCCGATGCGATTAAGGATGTCGGGTACAGATACGCAACCGTTTTCGGAGCCACAATCGGCTTGTCCGATATGATAGTGCCTGCTTCAAAGAAGAAGATTTTGGCGGAAGCGAACAAGAAACAGGCTGAAATCCTGGATCAGTATAAGCAGGGTATTATCACTCAGGAAGAGCGTTATAACGAGATAATCAGCACTTGGAACGATGCGAACGATGAGTTGGCGGATACCCTTATGGAAGACTTGAAGAAGAGTCAGAACGGATTCAACCCGCTCTTCCTTATGGCGGATTCCGGAGCGCGAGGCAGCAGGGAGCAGATAAGACAGCTCGGCGGTATGCGCGCATTGATGAGCCGTGCGGGAGGAGGAATTATCGAATTCCCGATTCAGTCCAACTTCAAAGAAGGGCTTTCCATCATTGAGTTCTTCATATCCTCAAACGGCGCGCGAAAGGGCTTGTCCGACACCGCTCTTAAAACCGCGGAAGCAGGTTATCTTACAAGGCGTCTTGTCGATATTTCCCAGGATGTCGTCGTAAACGAGGAAGACTGCGGAACAATCAACGGTATTGAGAGAACGGCTATTAAGAACGGCGAAAACATCGTTTCCCCTATCTCTGAGAGAATAAAGGGTTTGTACACGCTTGAAGACGTGAAGGATCCGAAAACCGGAGAGATTATCGTTCCGATTGACCATCAGATCTCGGATGAGGAAGCTTTGGCTGTTGAGAACGCCGGAGTCGAGAGCGTAATGGTGAGAAGCGTTCTTACCTGCGAATCCAAGCACGGCGTTTGCAAGAAGTGCTACGGAAGAAACCTCGCCACGAACGGACCTGTTGAAATAGGAGAAGCGGTGGGTATTATCGCAGCTCAGTCCATCGGTCAGCCGGGTACTCAGCTTACGATGAGAACCTTCCACGTGGGAGGCACCGCATCCACGAAGTCCGAAGACACGAAGCTTACTTTGAAGCACGATATCATCATTGATAAGATCGAGGGTAACACGGTATTCAGAGAGGCGGATGTTGATCCGAGACTCGGAGAAGGAACTGTCTTTACGAGAAACGGCGCAATTTTCTACAGGAATGTGGAAAAAGATAAGGAAGGAAATCCTTTGCGCGACGAAGCGGGAAACCCGGTTACAAGCGGAAAAACCGAAAAGATAGTTGTGAGAGTCGGTTCGGACCTGCTTGTTAAGGAAGGAGACATCGTGAAGGCGGGAGAGCCCATTGTGAAGTTCGATCCGTTTAACGAGCAGATTATCGCCGAATCGGACGGTATAGTGCGCTTTGAAGATCTGGTGAAGGGGTCCACCCTGATTGAGGACGTGAACGAGGAAACGGGAACCGTTGAACTTCGCGTAACGGACCATATCATTGAGAATGTTGAGCCGAAGATTGTTATTTTGGACGAGAACGACGAGGTTTATAAGGACGCTAACGGCAAGACCGTTGAATACCTGATGCCGGGTTCCTGTATTCTTCTTGCGGAAGACGGCGAGTTCGTTAAAAAAGGAACGGTTCTTGCGAAGCTTAACAGCGAAAAGGTTACTTCAAAGGATATTACCGGAGGTCTTCCGAGAGTCGGAGAGCTCTTTGAAGCGAGAAAGCCTAAGAATGTGGCGGTTCTCGCTGCGGTGTCCGGAGAAGTTTCGTTCGGTAAAGTGGTAAAGGGCGGTAAGAGAGAAATAGACATCATCGACGAGTTCGGACGGGTGCACAAGCACATGATTATGCTCGGCAAGCACATTCTCGTACGAGACGGCGACCACATTGAAGCCGGCGAGC
>CAMKAB010000001.1 GCA_946410375.1 uncultured Spirochaetaceae bacterium | reverse complement strand
CATAGTTTCTGTAACTGAGGATGCTACGCTTTATGCGGTGTGGGAGAAGCCTGTTTATCCGTTCTCGGTAAGCGCTTACAAAACAGTTGTGTTCTCAAAAGGCAACCTGTACTATACCAGCGCAACGAAAGAGTTTGCATTTGAGGAGAATCAGTACGACTTCAGGAGCTGGAGCGGGAAGGATGCTTACATAGGAGGCGTTTATTCTACCACAGGCACTTCAAGCGGCGATGTAGGTTTGTTCTATTGGAGCAAGAGTGCGGAGGTTGCAATAGCTACACCTTATGATGATTCCGCTGCAAGCGTTGATGATTCGTTTTTTGCAGATGGTCTGACTATTGGCGGAGAAAAGTGGAGTGGGTTAAGTGCAGACGAGTTTGCTTATCTTTTGGAAACAAGGGATGGCGCTGCGGATAAGTACGGATTAGCTGCAATAAGTCCTGATAATCACAGGGTAGTTACCGGTTTTGTTCTTTTGCCGGATGAATGGACTTTGCCGGAAGAATGCTCTTTTACAAGCGGCACAAATGGCGGATTTGCTGCTAATGAATATAATGCTGACGAGTGGGCGGCAATGGAAGCGTCCGGAGCGGTGTTCCTTCCTGCTGTCGGGTATCGGTCTGAAGATTATTATTCCGGTGTTTTAGAAAGTGGATACTATTGGACTTCTACACCAACATATGAATATGACAGGAATATGGCAATTAGTTTGTTTTTTTCAGGATCTAGCATACAACCGTATGAAGACTCGCGTCCTAGATATAGTGGATGTTCCATCCGTTTGGTAAAGACATATGAGGAGAGGAATTAGTTTAATGTCTGAAGGATTCGGGCATAGAGACTGTCGCATAAAAATGCGGCAGTCTTTTTTTGTTTGTACGAAAAAAACGGATTTGAACAAAGTTATTTTGCTGTTTTTCGTCTGTTTTGTCGGAAAGGAAGGGAAGTCGTCCTGACCGTAGAGGAAAGAATCTTCGCCTGTTCAGAGCCTATTCCGGTAGTGAATCTTCCCCGGCGCTGTACTGAATCTTCCCGGGTATAGAGTCTTCCCGGGTATGGAGCCTTCTCTCCCGTCCGGAGTCCTTCTTTTCGTAAAGAGTGAACAAGACATGTTGCACCTTATTGCAATTTGCCCGAACATTGCAAAGATGAGAAGAGTCCGAATTCCCATGTGAACAAGACGTGTTGCACCTTATTATAATTTGCCTGTTATGATTTGCAGTTTGCCTGTTGCAATTTGTTGCAAAAAAATCGTTGACTTCTAATAAAAGTGATTTAAAATTGAATATGAAGGAAAACTTTTCCGGGCTGAAAGAGGCCCGGAAGTTCCTTGAAAGAGTGCGGGATATGTAGAATTTCATTAAAGCGTTCGTAAGAGACACAGATTGAAATCTGATAAAAACGGAGAAGAAAATCAGGCTTTAAAAGGGATTTTATGTATCCAAACCCGTAATAGACTTTATCAGGAGAATACTATGAGCGACAAAATGAGACCTATTCCTTTTCAGGAACTGATTAGAAGAATGTTTACCGAGTATCGCAATCACGGAAGTATTTTCGGCATTCACAGAGAGAACTTTTATAAGGGCGGAAAAAACAGCGTTAAGATTTTCGGTCAGACCTGTGCCACCCCGCTCGGCCCTGCCGCGGGACCTCACACGCAGTTAGCGCAGAATATTGTGTCTTCATACCTCACGGGCGGACGATTTATGGAGCTCAAAACGGTTCAGATTATGGACTATTTGGGCGAAAAGAATATGATTTCAAAGCCGTGTATCGATGCTCGTGATGAAGGACATAACGTTGAGTGGAGTACGGAGTACACTCTTCCCAAGGCGTACGACGAGTACATCAAGGCATGGTTCGCAGTTCATGTTTTGCAGGCTCTTTTGACCGGTGAAAAAGCGGAACCCGATTTTATTTTCAATATGTCCGTGGGTTATAATCTTGAAGGCATCAAGCAGCCGAAGATGCAGGACTATATCAATGGGATGATAGATGCGAATACCCGTCCTCTCTTTAAGCAGTATAAGGAGGAGCTGGAAGCGCTCATCAAAGAGGGCGAGTTCTTTGAAGGAACCGATTTGGAAGCGAATGCGGGCGCTCTCGAGGGGCTCTCAGAGAGAATCAGCGCGAATATTTCTCCGTCCGTGACTATTTCCACAATGCACGGCTGTCCTCCGAAAGAGATTGAAGCGATTTGTTCGTATATGCTTACGGAGAAACATCTTAATACGTTTGTAAAACTGAACCCGACCTTGCTCGGATATGATAAGGTTCGCGAAATTCTGGACGGAATCGGCTTTAATCATGTGGAGTTGAAAAGAGAGACTTTTGAGCATGACCTCCAGTACCCTGATGCGGTTGCGATGTTGCACCGTCTTGTGGACCTTGCAAAGAAAGAAGGGCTGGGATTCGGAGTAAAGCTTACCAACACCCTTGCGAACGTGAACAACGAAAATATTTTCGAAGGCGAAGAACGCTATATGTCAGGACGCGCATTGCTTCCGATTTCAAGCACCGTGGCGGCGCGCCTCTCCGAGGAGTTTAACGGGACGCTTCCTATTTCATATTCTGGCGGCGCAACGATTTACTCTGTAAAAGATATTTTCGATACGGGAATTCGACCTATCACTCTCGCCACCGATATGCTTAAACCGGGCGGATACGCGAGAATGGAAAACATGGCAACGCTCCTTGATGCGGAAAGCCGCGAATGGGGAAGAACCGTTATTGATCCTGCCGCTGTTAAAGCCCTTTCCGAGAACGCGCAGAAGGCGTTCTATATTCAGAAGGAGTTCCGCGGCGATTACAAGGCGAAGGTGAACGAGGATCTTCCGATGTTCAACTGTTTCATTTCTCCGTGTGTTGAAGCGTGTCCTATTCATCAGGACATTCCTGATTATGTGCACCTTGTGGGCGACGGGCATTATGCGGAGGCTCTTTCTCTTATTTATGAGGACAACGCGCTGCCTAATATGACATGCAATATCTGCGATCATCAGTGCATGTATCACTGCGCCAGAATGGACTACGAAGGTCCGGTGCAGATTCGCCAGATGAAGAAGATCGCTGTTGAGAAAGGAACGGAAGGCTACCTGAAAGATTATTTTGAAAAGCCGGAAGAGCCGGTGGATGTGAAGACGGCTGTTGTGGGAGCGGGTCCTGCGGGGCTTTCCGCGGCGTATTTCCTTGCGAGAAGCGGGTTTGATACGACTATTTTCGAGAAAGAGGCGAATGCCGGCGGAGTTGTGGCGAATATCATTCCGAATTTCAGAATCGCTCCGGAGGTGGTTCAGGCGGATGTTGACCATGTCAAGGCTCACGGCGTGAAGTTCGTCTTTAATGTAAAGCCTGAAGATGTAACGATTAAGGCGTTGAAAGACGCAGGTTATAAGTATATTTACTACGCGGTGGGTTCCGAACTTGATAATGCAATCAAGGTTGAGGGCGATGCGAGCGCAGTTCAGGGCTCTCTTGAGTTCCTTTCCGCATTTAAGGCGGGAAATGCGAAGCTTGGACGCAATGTCGTTATCACAGGAGGCGGAAATACCGCTATGGATTGCGCAAGAGCGGCTAAGAGATGTCCGGGAGTGGATAAGGTTAGCGTTGTGTACAGAAGAACGCAGAAAGAAATGCCTGCCGACCCTGAGGAATATCAGAGCGCGCTTGCGGACGGAATCTCCTTCTATTTCCTTGCGAACCCTAAGTGCATTCAGGGCGGAAATCTCACTTGCGTTAAGATGGCTTTAGGCGAGCCTGATGCATCCGGCAGAAGACGCCCTGTTGAAACTTCGGAAACCGTTTCGATTCCTTGCGACACTCTTATCACGGCAATCGGAGAGCATGTGGACGGAGAGGCCGTAACGGCATTCGGCATTCCTCTGACAGAGAAGGGCTGGCCTGATGTGAATAAGGAAACGGGCGAGACGAAGGTGTCCGATGTGTATGCAATCGGAGATATGGCGTCCGGTCCTTCCACAATCGTGCGTTGCATTGCTTCCGCAAGGGCGGCTGTTGAGGACACTCTTGATAAGGAACTCGGAGACGGCGAGGAGTACGAAGAAGACGAGTGCGAATGCGGATGCGGGTGCGAACATCATCACGAGGATGGTTGTTGTTGCGATGATGACGAGTGCGAAGAATGCGGCTGCGGCGGCCACGATTGCGATGACGAAGCTTTGGAGGAGCAGGAAGAGAATTTCTTTAAAGACATTCAGTTCAGCAAGACTCATATGTGCCCTAAGGCTGATAAGATTTGCAAGGATGCGGAGAAGTTCGCCAAGCAGGAAGCGGCGAGATGTATGGATTGCACGTACTACTGTTCGAAGTGCGTTGACGTGTGTCCGAACAGGGCGAATCTTGCGATTGATATGAGGGACAGCGAGTTCAGCGACGATCCGTTCCAGATTGTGCATATTGACGCATACTGCAACGAGTGCGGAAACTGCGCGGCGTTCTGCAATCATAACGGCAGACCGTACAAGGACAAGTTCACCGTGTTCTCCAGAGAGGACGACTTCGCCGATAGCGTGAACAGCGGATTTATCGTGGACGGAGACAAGGTTAAGGTTCGTCTTTTCGGCGATATTAAGGAATGCTCCGTTGATAAGGACGGAAACGTGCTCGGAGATATTCCTGAGCTCGTAAGAGACCTGATTGAGAAGATTTTCTTTAGTTATGATTATCTCCTTGGAAGAGTAGATGAATAAAAAACTCTGACTTTGCATCCGCGCTTCGGTTTTGAGGTGCGGGTGCTTTTTCTTTTAGAGAATGCGGGAGAGACGGCAGCGCTTCCTTTGATTCTTTTTACGACAGATTGTTAAAGGCGGAAGCGGGCGCAGGGCGGCAGATGCGTTGCATGCTCCGTGTACGGACTCTTCTTTAGAGGATGCGTCACAGGCTGTGCGTCGCTCCGCTTATCAAAATAATTTTGATTTTCGGGAGGAAAATATGATTACGGTAATTAAAAATACTAGGGTTTTGCAGACTAAAGCTCCGACTGCGGTTTTGGAGGATCAGGATATTGTTATCGAGAACGATATTATTAAAGAAGTCGGAAAGGGAATAGCCGGCAATTATAAAGCTGACAAGGTGATAGACGGAACGGGGAAAACGGTGATGCCGGGTTTCATTTGCGCTCATCATCACTATTACAGCGGTCTTTCCCGCGCAATGCTCATTTCCGCAGGTCCTCAGACGGACTTGATTCAGATTTTAAAGGAATGGTGGTGGCGTTTGGACAGGGCGCTTGATGAGGAATCCCTCTATTACAGTTCTCTTATCTGTTCTCTTGATGCAATCAGAAACGGCACCACGACGTGTATTGATCACCATGAAAGTCCGAATTACATAACGGGAAGCCTTTCCGCCCTGGCCCGCGGAATGGAAGAAACGGGGCTCAGAGGAATCACCGCATACGGCATTACGGATAGAAATTACGGCATGAAGGAGATTAAAGAGGGCGTAGAAGAAGGTATCCGTTTTGCGAAAGAAGTTGACGCCCGCAAGGCTCGCGGAGAGAATGTCCTTTGCGAGGCGATGGTGGGCGGTCATGCGCCGTTTACCATTCCCGAGGAAGGAATGGAAATGCTTGCGGATTCGGCTAAAATCACGGGTCGCGGAATGCACCTTCATGTGGCTGAAGGTGAGTACGATGAGGTTTGGAGCCATCATTTCTACAATATGGATATTATGGACAGGCTTGATAAGCACGGTCTTTTGAACGATAAAACGCTCCTTGTCCACGGCATTTATCTGAACGAGCACGAAATCGAGCTTATGAACGAGCGCGGTTGCTACATCGCCCATAATCCGAGAAGCAATATGAACAATCAGGTCGGCATAAATCATAATCTTCCGAAGATGAAGAACCTTGTTCTGGGCACCGACGGCTGCGGAAGCAATATGTTCGAGGAATCAAAGATTGCGTTCCTTAAGAACAGGGATGCGAAAATGCCGTACTGGCCGGGCGATTATCTGAACGCTCTCACCCATGCGAATGATTTTGTTGAGAAGTACTTCCCGGGCAGGTTCGGACGCATTGAAGCGGGATATAAGGCGGATTTGGACATTTTGAACTATAAGAATCCGACTCCGCTGGTGGCGGAGAATATCGGCGGCCACCTTGTGTGGGGCATGAGCAGCAATATTGTGGAAAGCGTGTTTGTGAACGGACGTCTTGTTTATGAGGATCACAAGTTTGTCGGTATAGACGAGAACGAGATTTACGCGAAGGCTGCGGAAGTTGCGAAGAGGCTTTGGCAGAGAACAGATATGCTTCCGCCGGACGGAACGAGCGGGATTGTGCGCTGATTACTCTGAAAAGAGTTCGCATCCCGAATGAATAGGGGGGCTTTGAATCAGAATAATTTTATTGATTTTCGGAGATTCTCTGACTATCATATTATAGTGACGCTGAAATTCTGCTTTGCACCGCAGTATTTCGGCGGGAAAACAAAATTTTTGGAGAAAACATGGTAACGGAAGATATTTCAAAAGCAATCAGAAGAATAGACGCTGTTAGCAAGTCAAAAGGAACAATCAAATATCTGAGCGATTATGATTTGGATGATTACCTGTGGGGACGGCTGGTGCGTTCCTCCATTCCGAGGGGTATCATAAAGAAAATCAATTTGCCGGATTTGCCGGAAGGATATTTCTTTGTGTCCGCAAAGGATATTCCCGAGGGGGGAAAGAACTATCTGCATATGATAGCCACGGACTGGAGATGTTTTGCGGACGGGGATGTGAAGTACGTCGGAGAGACTATCGGCATTCTCTGCGGACCCGATAAAACGCTCCTTGAAGATCTTTATGAAGAGATAAATATCGAGTACGAGGAAGCGGAGCCGGCGGTAAGCATTGATGAGGGGATAGCTTGCAAGGGCGGCGCGTTCATTAACGGCAATAACATTCATTGTTCGCTTAAGCTTGAAGTGGGAGAGAATGTGGATAGCGTGTTCGCCCGTGCCGATAAGATTATTGAAGAGACTATAGAAACGGGCTTTCAGGAGCATGTGTACCTTGAAACAAATGCGGCGGCGTGTAAGAAAGTCGGGGATAAGTATCAGATTCTGGCATCTGCGCAGTGTCCGTTCTATATCAGAAAATCAATTGCTCCGGTGCTCGGAATAAAGCCGGAGGATATTGTTGTTCAGCAGACGACCACGGGCGGAGCGTTCGGCGGAAAGGAGCATTTCCCGGATGTTCTTTGCGGACCGCTTTTGCTTGCCGCTTACGTAACGGGGCGCGGAGTCAAGATGATTTTTGACAGAGAAGAGGATATTGAGTTCTCCGTTAAGCGCCATCCGTCCAAGGTTATGTTCAAAACCGCTCTTGACAAGGACGGAAACATCATGGCTATGGACAGCAAGGTGTATTACAACGTGGGCGCATACCTCGCGTCTTCGTTTGTCGTCCTCCAGAGAGGTTGCTTCCATGTAACGGGCTGTTATAAGTTCCCGTCTTTCAGAACTGAAGGTTTCGGGGTGGCTACGAACACTTTCCCGTCCTGCGCATTCCGGGGATTCGGCGCGCCTCAGACGCTTTTCGCCGTAGAAACGCATATGTGCCATATCGCGGAGAAGCTGGGGATAGATCCTCTTGAGTATAAGAGCCGCTATTTTATTAAGCAGGGCGATGTGACAAGCACCAACGGTCGGGTTGTGGAGCGCGTTATGATTCCTGAAATGCTGAATCAGGTTCTTGACGCGTCGGATTATAAGAGAAAGAGCCGCGAATACAAGTACGGTTCGGGACGCGGAATAGGTATTTCCTTCTATAATCACGGAGGAGCGTTCACCGGAAACGGCGAGTCCGCAATCATCAAGGCGAAACTTCGTTTGCATAAATATCCCGACGGAAGAGTGGAAATTCTTTGCGGTCAGACGGAAATGGGACAGGGCTTCCATTCGATTATGCCGAAGATCGTTTCCCGCGTGCTTGAAATTCCGATGGAGAAGGTGGTTTTTGACGATCCGAACACGGACAGGGTGCCTGATTCGGGACCTACCGCCGCATCACGTTCAACAATGATTGTGGGTTATCTTGCGGAAAAGGCTGCGAATCTTATGAAGCCTCGCTACGACAAGGAAGAAGAGTTTGAGGTTGAAACGAATTACGAACATCCGGAGGGTTATCCGTGGGATCAGGCTTCTTTCCAGGGCTACGCATATCTGGGCTACGGCTGGGGCGTTTGCGTGGTGGAAGTGGAGGTCGACCCGTGTACCGGAGAGGTTACGACTCGCGGAATCTGGTCCTCTCATGACTGCGGTCATCTGATTGACGAACTGATTGTTCACGGACAGACGAACGGCGGTATTCTGCAGGGAATCGGATGGGCTTCAACCGAGGTTCTTGAGAACGTCAAGGGACATTTCAAACAGACGTCAATCAGCGATTATATTATTCCGACTTCAATGGATCATCCGAAGCAGGGAGTGTACTACGTGGAAAACGCATACCGGTGGGGACCTTCCGGGGCGAAGGGCATGGGAGAACTTGTGTTCAACGGAAGCGGTGCGGCGTATATAGACGCTGTGTCCCGCGCAATCGGAAAGAGAATCAGCGCTATTCCGTGTCCTACGGAGCGCGTTATGGACTACATGCTTCACGGTCATGATTTCAAGGAGGAATTTTAATGGATAAGACAATTTCTTTTAAACTTAACGGAGAGGCTGTTTCCATTACAACGGATCCTCTCAGAAGACTTTTGGACGTGCTCAGGGAAGATTTTAAGTGCCACGGAGTTAAGGAAGGGTGCAGCGAGGGCGAGTGCGGCGCGTGTTCCGTTCTTTTGAACGGCGAGATGGTAACACCTTGCCTGATTCCTCTCGGGGCGGCTGACGGACAGGAGGTTGTAACGGTGGAGGGCATTACCGCCACGGAAAAGGGAGACATCATTGTGCAGGCTTTTGCCGACGGCGGTGCGGTGCAGTGCGGTTTTTGTATTCCGGGAATGGTTGTGGCTGCTTACTACCTTTTAAGCCGCAATCCTAATCCGACGGAAGATGAAATCAGGTTAGGCATAAGCGGCAATCTTTGCAGGTGCACCGGGTACGACCTGATTGTTGAGAGTATCAAACTTGCGGCTTCTCGCGGAGGTGATATATGGAAAAAGTGATGTGCTATATACCGAAAACCTTGAACGAGGCGTTGGAAATAAGGAACAAGGAAGATGTTATCGTGCTTGCGGGCGGGTCTGATTTAATGGTGTCTCATAAGAGAACAATAGGGCTTACTCCTAAGTTTGATAAGAGCGTAATGATTATACGCAATCTTCCGGAAATCAGAAAAATATATATGGATGGTTCCGAGTGCCATATCGGGGCTGCGTGCACAAGCAGGGAGATTGCGGAGAGCCCGCTGGTGCCTTGGCATGTAAGACAGGCGGCTTCCAGAATGGGGGCTATCGGGCTTCGAAACAGCGCCACCATTGGGGGAAATATCGCAAACGCTTCTCCGAAAGGGGACACTCCGGGGCCTCTCTACCTTTTGGACGCCCGGGTGAAAATCGCTTCCACGGACGGAGTGAGAGAGGAGCTTGTTTCGGATTTTATCATCAAGTTCCGTACGATAGATTTAAAGCCGAACGAGATGATTACCGAGGTGATACTTCCGCTTTCGGAGGATGATTTCGATTACGTGTTCTGGCATAAGGTGGGAACGCGAAAGGCGAATGCAATCAGCAAGGTGACCCTCTCTCAGGCGGTGAAGTTCGCTTCTGACGGCACTGTTTGCGATTACAGGGCATCCGCCACCGCCACCGGAAGCAAGACGAACAGAAGTCGTGATGTTGAGAATATCATCATCGGGAAGAGAATCGCTCCCGAATTGATCGAAGAGGTTATCGCCGCTTTTGACGGGATTATTTCTCCGCGCGCGATGCCGGAGTTCAGACGCGAATCCTGCCGCCGTTCAATCAGGCGTTTCCTAACCGAGGCGGAGAAGCGAAGAATCGAAGGGTGCCGGGATAAGGTGATTGATACGTATGATGGGTATTATGTGCCGTGCGCTCCGGTCTGCCGGCTTTCCTAGCGGGCATGCACGCCATCTTTGCGCGGTCGGCTTCGGGCTGCGCGGACGCGGGAACGTGCCGGAGTGCGGTTAAGGGACGGCTGTGAATTTGCGTACAACTCCCTTCTTACCTGCGGTCTGAATAATTAAATATTGTAGAGAGAGGAAATAATCATGAACGAAAAGGGAATAATTTTAAAGAATATATACGCCTTAATGACGGACTCGACAAAGCCTACCCTGACAGGCGTTGATATGCTCATAGAAGGTGGCGTGATCAAAAAAATCGGTAAGGACTTGAACGCTCCTTCCGATTACAGAACGATTGACGCATCGCACCTTGTCGTGCTTCCGGGATTCGTGAACACGCATCATCATTTTTATCAGACTCTTACGAGAAATCTTCCTGCGGTGCAGGACGCAAAGCTTTTTGACTGGCTTGTATATCTTTATGAAGTATGGAAATACATAGACGAAGAAGCGGTGTATGTATCATCTTTGCTCGCCATGACCGAGCTTTTGAAAACCGGTTGCACCTGTTCCACGGACCATCACTATTTGTATCCGAACAATTTCAAGGGCGACCTCATGGCAACGCAGTTCAAGGCTTCCGATGAACTCGGAATGCGTTTTTCTCCTACCCGCGGTTCCATGAGCCTTTCAAAAAAGGACGGCGGACTTCCTCCTGATACCTGTGTGCAAACGGAAGAGGTTATTTTGGAGGATAGCGAGAGATGCATCAAGACGTTCCACGATCCTTCTCCCATGGCAATGCATAAGATTGTTCTTGCGCCTTGTTCGCCTTTCAGCGTTACAAAGCGTTGCATGCTGGAAAGCAGCCGTTTGGCTCGTAAGTACGGCGTTCGTCTCCACACCCATCTTTGCGAGACGATGGACGAAGAAAACCAGTGCAAGGCGATGTACGGAATACGTCCTGTGGAACTTATGCAGGAATGCGAGCTTATCGGAAGCGATGTTTTCTACGCCCACGGTATTTGGTTTAACGATGAAGAATTAAAGATTCTTGCCGCGACGGGTTCCCATATCGCCCATTGTCCGTCTTCCAATATGAGATTGGGTTCGGGAATTTGCAGAACGAGAGAAATGCTTGATTTAGGTATAAACATCGGTATCGCAGTTGACGGAAGCGCTTCCAACGACAGTTCCGATATGCTTGGAGAAATCAGGAATGCAATGCTTCTTGCCCGCGTTAAGTACGGAAGCACGGCTCTCACCGCCCGCGAGGCGTTGAAAATGGGCTCCGAGAACGGTGCGAAACTTTTGGGCTTTGATAAAGTCGGCAAGGCGGAAGAGGGCTGGGCGGCGGACCTTGCGCTGTTTGATGTCAGTTCGCTCGGTTATGCCGGAGCGCAGAGCGACCCAGTGGCGGCTCTTGTGTTCTGCGGATATGACCATAGCACGAAGTACACCATCGTAAACGGAAGCGTTGTTGTGGATGGCGGAAAGGTTGTCGGCGTAAATGAGGCGGAACTTATAGAAAAGGCGAACAAAATTTCGGCTGAGTTGTTAAAAAAGAGGGAAATTTATGGTTGAGAAACTGATTATTGCAAAAAACGTGAAGGAAACAGTCTCTTTAATGAAAGAAGGTTTTCAGCCTTTAGCCGGCGGAACCGAGGTGAACCGGCTGAACAGCACAGTAAAGGGTAAAAACTTTGTTTACATCGGTAAAATCGCAGACCTTAAAACAATAGAAAAATCGATTTTAGAGGGAGTCTCCGGTTCGTATATCAAAATCGGAGCCGTCTGTACGTTTCAGGATGCGATAGAAAACGACCTCGTTCCCGGGTACCTGAAAGAAGCGTGTCGCTTTATGTCTTCCAGGGTACGCAGGAATATGGCGACTCTTTGCGGCAATATCGCCGTGAGGAGGGATGATTCTTATCTTATCCCGGCCCTTCTTGCCGCGGACGCAAAACTTTTCGTGTACTCCATGTTCGGACGCAAATCCGTTATAAGTCTGTCGGATTACATTTTCAAAAAGGAAAAGTACGGTTCTTACTTTGTCGCCGCTCTTCTCGTGAACACGGAAACGGGAGCTGTCTCTCAAAAGCGATATGCTAACACCGCCTCTTCTCACGGCTACATCACCATGGCTGCAGCGAAGAAGGGGGATATGTGTCAGGTAGGACTTTGCGTGAAAAATTCCGGTTTTTACGTATTTGACGGAAGCAAAACGCCTGATGTGGTGTTGAAGGACGATATTTTCGGTTCTCGCGCGTATAAGAAATATTTGATTGATGTAACAAGAGAGGATCTTGTTTCCTCTGTGCAGGGAGATTCGGGATGCTGCTGCGACGGTTCTGAAAAAGGAAAAGCAAGTGAAAAGAAGTCCGGAGGTGCTAAATGAGAGTAAACTGTTTGATTAACGGAATAAATAGGAATTTTGACATAGAGCCGGGAATGAGGCTTCGGGAAATGCTGGAACTGAACGGGAACTTCTGCGTGCGAGACAGCGACGACTGCGAAGGTTTCTGCGGAAGCGACACCGTATTGATGGACGGCGTTCCGGTGTATGCGAACCTTGTTCTTGCGGGCGAAGCGGACGGGTGCGAAATCAGAACGCCGGACGGACTGTCCGAGCCTGGGAAAATATCAATTGTCCAACAGGCTATGATAGATGCCGGACTTGTTCAGAGCGCATACAACGCTCCGGCGGCGGCGCTTCTGCTTACGTGGCTTTTGGAAACGAATCCGAATCCGACAAAAGAGGACATTAAGGATGCTCTTTCCGGGATTTTTATCAGAGACGCCGGTTACGAGCATTACTATCTCGCAGTGAAGCTTGCGCAGGAGAAAATGAAGGACGGCAAGTATTCTTCGGAAATCGCTCCGTCGTTCCATCCTGAGTGGGAGATTGTCGGCAAGCCTATGTCCAAGATAGACGGTCCGCAGCTTGTTAAGGGAGAAAAGGCGTTTGTTGAGGACTTCGTGGATAAGGACAGCTGCTACATGGTGCTTCTTCGCAGTCCGCACGCCTCCGCGTATATTAACAGCATAGATACTTCAAAAGCGGAAAAGGTTCCGGGAGTCGTTAAGATTTTAACGGCGTATAATACTCCGGATACTCACTATATGCAGGCCGGACAGGGAAATCCCGAGCCTTCTCCTCACGACAGAGCGCTTTTCAATTTCAAAGTCCGCCATGTGGGAGACAGGGTGGCTGCGGTTATCGCGGAAACGTATGAGGCTGCTTGCAAGGCGCGCGACCTGATTAAGGTTGATTACGAAGTTCTTCCTGCGGTGTTCACCGTGGAAGAAGCTATGGCTCCGGGAGCACCGCTGGTTCATAACGGCATTGTTGAGTACCGTTCGGGCGCTCCTGCGGATCTTGAAGAGTATAATAAGCTTGCAGGCGACCCTCGCGAAGGACGCGTTATTTATCAGTTCCCGCTTCATGCGGATATTCACAAGAATATAGCGGCATCAAACAAGGGTGAAATCGGGGACGTGGATAAGGCGTTCGCCGAGGCGGATGCGATAGTGGAAAACACCTATCAGACAACGCAGATTCAGCACGCACCGCTGGAGCCGCACGTGTGTTTTGCAAAAATGGAAGCGGGAAGGCTCGTTGTGTATGCTTCAACTCAGGTGCCGTATCACGTGCGCCGTATTTGCGGTTGGGTAACGGGACTCCCTGAGAATAAGATACACATCATCAAAACGCGTGTGGGCGGCGGCTACGGGGCTAAGCAGGACATCCTTGTTGAGGATTTAACGGGTTATGCGGCGTTTGCAACCGGTCGTCCGGTTTATTACAGAAACACCCGTGAGGAAGAGTTTATTGCGAACTCAACCCGTCATCCGATGAGAGTCCACGTGAAGATGGGCGGAAAGAAGGACGGATCCATCACGGCGATTTACATGGAAGTATGCGCTAATACGGGTCCTTTCGGGAATCACTGCTTAACCGTTCCCATGAACAGCTGTTCAAAGACTCTTCCGCTTTTCAAGTGCGACAATATGCGGTACGACCTCAAGGTGTACTATACAAATACTCCTCCTGCCGGCGCATATCAGGGCTACGGTACTCCTAAGGGAACTTACGGGCTTATGATGGCTATGGCTGAGCTTGCCGATAAGCTCGGGTGCGATTATAAGGATATGGTTCTTAAAAACCATGTTGAAGAAGGCTATATGCTTGAAATCCTTAAAGGACTCGGAGAAGGACGAGAGGGTGCTGTTGTGCCTGTGGGTTCCTGCGGACTCCGCGAGGCGGTTCTTAAGGGTTGCGACATGATACATTGGGGCAAAAAGGAGGTGTCCGACGATCCTGATTGGAAGATCGGCAAGGGCTTTGCGATGATTATGCAGGGTTCCGGACTTCCTGGTCTTGACCACAGCGAGGCTATCGCCAAGTTGGAAACGGACGGAACGCTTATTCTGAACAGCGGCGGAGCGGACCTCGGAACGGGACTCGATACCATTTCCGCAAAAGTTGCGTCCGAAATTTTGAAAATGCCTTTGGAGAGAATCACCATTGTTTCGGGAGACACCGATTCATGTGCGTTTGACACCGGTTCCTACGCATCTTCCGGCACGTTCTTCAGCGGAAACGCTTCCGTTGCGTCCTGCGAAAAGCTTCGGGGTATGATTTTGAAAGAGGCGGCGTACCAGTTGGAGGAAAGTGAGGAAGACCTGGAGATTGTGAAGCCGGGCGCTGTTCACAGCAAAAAAACTGGCAAAACTCTTTCGTACTACGAAATTTCCCACACTGCGTGTTCCGGTGGCGGTCATGGCCAGCTTATCGCTCACGGCACTTTCATTACGAAAGCGTCTTCCGTTCCGTACGGGGCTCATTTCGCCCAGGTTGCGGTGAATGTGAAAACAGGCGAGATAAAGGTTCAGAAGTTTTATGCGCTTCAGGATGCGGGTACTCCGATTAACCCTGAAATCGCTCTCTGCCAGATGTACGGAGCGGTTATGAAGTCTATCGGTCACTCCTTGTATGAGGATATGAAGCTGGACAAGAAGGGAAGATGCCTTACTTCCAACATGACTGACTACGGCGTTCCGATGATTACCGAGGCTCCGGACGACTTCAAGTCCGTACTGATTGATGTAACGGATAAGTTCGGACCGTTCGGCGCGAAGAGTATTTCGGAAATCGCTTGTAACGGTGCGGCTCCTGCTATCGGAATCGCGATTCACGACGCGGTCGGTGTTTGGGTGCGTTCCTGGCCGATGACTCCGGAGAAGATTCTCCGCGCTATGGGCAAGATTAAGTAGCATTTTCCGCTTTGCGCTGTTGTGAGATTTGCTTTGAGTGCGAATTGTGAAATTTGCTTTTGAGTGAAAATTGATTTTTTTGCAACAAACTGCAACAAATTTTGTTTACAGGTTGGTGCTCTTGTGCTACCATTAAGATGACGGGGGGGAATTTTAAAGCGTTTTGTTATCGTGAATGTGAGTTTGACCTTTGTTGAATGCGGTTTTCGGTGTTTAGAATGCTTTAAGGTTTCTTCATATAAGAAAAGAGTAAGGATTTAAAAATCCCGGAGGTTTATATGGATTTTAATGCTATCAAAAAGGCGGCTGAAGGCTATGGCCCGGCCATGACAAAGTTTCTGAGAGACATGATCGCAATTCCTTCAGAAAGCTGCGAGGAAAAAGGCGTTGTTTACAGAATTAAAGAAGAGATGGAAAAGCTCGGTTACGACAAAGTCGAGATTGATAAGCTCGGAAACGTAATCGGATGGATGGGCACCGGTAGCAAAATCATTGCTATAGATTCCCATATTGATACCGTAGGTATCGGAAACATCAAGAACTGGACGGATGATCCGTATAAGGGCTGGGAAAACGAGACTCAGATTTACGGACGCGGCGGAAGCGACCAGGAAGGCGGAATGGCTTCTGCAACTTATGGCGCAAAGATTATGAAAGACATGGGGCTTATTCCCGAGGGATATAAGATCATGGTTGTGGGTTCCGTTCAGGAAGAAGATTGCGACGGTATGTGCTGGCAGTCAATCGTGAATGAATATTTCAAAGGACCGGAAGATGCGGCAAATCAGATCGAGTTCGTAATTTCCACAGAGCCTACGGACGGCGGTATTTATCGCGGCCATAGAGGAAGAATGGAAATCAGAGTGGATGTGCGCGGTGTTTCCTGCCACGGCAGCGCTCCGGAACGCGGAGATAACGCAATTCACAAGATGGCTGAAATTCTCTTGAACGTAAGAGACTTGAACGAGAACAAGAAAGACAATCCTGAAATTCCGGGTCTTGAAAAGATGCTCGATCCGAAATGGAACCCTGAGCACTATGAAGATGCGCGCTTCCTGGGCAGAGGAACCTGCACTACAAGCCAGATTTTCTATACTTCTCCTTCACGTTGCGCAGTAGCGGACAGTTGTTCGATTTCCATCGACCGTCGTATGACCGCAGGCGAAACATACAAGAGCTGTTTGAAGGAAATCGAAGACCTTCCTGCATGCAAGAAGTATGCCAAGGACGTAAAGGTTTCAATGTATATGTACGACAGACCGGCATGGACAGGCCATGTGTATAACACGGAGTGTTTCTTCCCTACATGGATTAACAAGGAATCAGCACCGCACGTGAAGGCTCTCCTTGATGCATATCACGGACTTTGGGGCGAAGAGAGAATTTGGGCTGACGACACCGCAAAAGAGAAGAGAGTGGGCAGACCTCTCTGCGACAAGTGGACATTCAGCACGAACGGCGTTTCCATTCAGGGCAGATACGGTATTCCTTGCGTAGGATTCGGTCCCGGTGCGGAATCCCAGGCTCATGCTCCGAACGAAATCACATGGAAACACGACCTTGTGGTTTGCGCGGCTCTTTATGCTGCTGTTCCGGGTCTTTACAATCCGGCAGATAAGAAAGAAAGCGCCACGAGCTTCAGGCAGGAGCTTACCGGCAACGATATCAAATAGTTTTCTTGCGAATATAAGCGCCGTCTTTACGCGGGCTTCTTCGGGGCTGTACATGAGTACTATCCCCTCATTGCCCGCATGAATCCGGCACCCCTCTTCGCAGAAAACCGGAGTGCGAATATAGGCGCCGTCTTTACGCGGGCTTCTTCGGGGTCGCGGGTACACGCCGAATGGACGGAAACTTTGCTTGCGGACATCGGAAACGTTCTGAGCAGGGTTCGCGCCGGTTTTTCGCAAAAACGGAGAATTTTAGTTTAAATTTTAGTACGGGGCGTCCCCTGCGGAAGCCCCTTTATAGGAGAAATAATTAAATGAGTAAAACAGTAGAACTCGCCAGACATCTGGAAACGCTTCATATCAACAACATGTACAAGAATGACTTCTATTGGACATGGGACAAGACAGATGAAGAGCTTGATGCTATCTTCACTGTTGCGGACGCTCTCCGCGATCTTCGCGAGAGAAACAAGAGCACGAGAATTTTTGACAGCGGTCTCGGAATTTCGATTTTCAGAGATAACTCAACAAGAACACGTTTCAGCTTCGCATCCGCTTGTAACCTCTTGGGTCTTGAGGAGCAGGTTCTTGATGAGAAAGTGTCTCAGATTGCACATGGCGAGACAGTTCGTGAGACAGCTAATATGGTGTCTTTCATGGCTGACGTTATCGGTATCAGAGATGATATGTTCATCGGAGAAGGTCATAAGTACCAGAAGACGTTCATTGACGCATGCGAGTACGGTTACAGACATGGAATCCTGGAGCAGAGACCTACTCTCGTAAACCTTCAGTGCGATGTTGATCATCCTACCCAGTGCATGGCTGATATGCTTCACGTAATCCACCAGTTCGGCGGAAAAGAGAACCTCAAGGGTAAGAAAGTCGCAATGACATGGGCGTATTCTCCTTCTTACGGAAAGCCGCTTTCAGTTCCTCAGGGCGTTATCGGTCTTTTCACAAGATTCGGTATGGACGTAACTCTTGCTTATCCGGAAGGATACGAGGTTATGGAAGAAGTCGTTAAGGTTGCGGAAGAGAACTGCAAGAAGTCCGGTGCTAAGTTCAGGATTACTCACGACATGAAGGAAGCATTCAAGGATGCGGATATTGTTTATCCGAAGAGCTGGGCTCCGTTCAAGGCTATGGAAGAGAGAACAAAGCTCTATCAGGCGGGAGACAAGGCTGGTATTGATGCTCTTGAAAAGAAGCTCTTGGCGCAGAACGCAGAGCACAAGGACTGGGCTTGCACCGAAGAGATGATGAAGCTGACTAAAGACGGAAAGGCTCTCTATCTCCACTGCTTGCCTGCTGACATCACCGGTCTTTCTTGTAAGGAAGGCGAGGTGGACAACTCGGTATTTGACAGATACCTTGATCCGCTTTACAAGCAGGCTTCCTATAAGCCGTATATCATTGCAGCAATGATTTTCATGGCTCAGGTAAAAGACCCTGTGAGCAAGCTCTTAGAGTTGGATGCTGCTGATACAAAGAGAAAGAACAGCTGATTTTAAGCGGTTTGACTTGAATTCTTTATTACGTTGATTGAAATTCCCTGAACGGGATTTTCAAACGCTGCCATGCTTCGGCATGGCAGTTTTTTTTGTCTGAATGGGGAATATGATGAAGGGTAGCTAGTGCAAATAGTGTAAAAAGAGGCTCTTCACGTTTTTCTCGGGGATTGAAATCTGACAGCAGGGATTGACATGTACCTGATGAGGGTGAAGAAATAGTCCTCATCTCTGTAGCCGTAGCCGATTCTTTTGACGAGCCTGATATTGTCGACGGCCTTTTATACAGAACAGCAATGAGACTGAATGCAGTTTTAAATCCTGAAATTTTGAACATAAACTATGATAGTTGCATATATATTGCTGTTTGATAAGTAAAAATCTAAATAGATTTACAATCTATTTAGTCCGGTCTTGACAGACCGGACTAAAAGGAATGTTCCATGAAAGATTTAATGTTTGCGGAGGAGAAGATGGACGAGACGATTCGTTGCCCTCGATGTGGTTCTGAAAACGTCGAAGGCGGAAAAAAAGGATTTGGAGTAGGCAAAGCTATCACCGGTGCTATATTAACAGGAGGTATCGGATTAGCAGCAGGTTTAATGGGTAGAAATAAATTACAGTATACATGTCTGCGTTGCGGATATAAATGGGATCCAGCAAAAGAATGGAAGAAGAATCACTAATAAGGTTGTTTAAGGCTCGTGTGCGTTTTGCAAAATCCTCAGTGAGATATACGGGTTTGTTTAATAGCGGATTTCATACGCAAACCATAGAAGTGCGTGTTGAGGCGGAAAACGCACTGAAAGCCAAACTTTTGATTGAGAGTGAGTATGGTCCGAATTCGTGTGTGACATTTCCCAAGGAAGTTGAGCAGGAAGAATGAAAGCAAAAGGAGAAGCGTAGATGATAAGCGGAAATTACACTAATTTTAATATGAAAGATAATGACGTAGTTGAAATCCGGCTGATAAAAAGCGTAGAAGAATGTTCCTATTATAGTGTTTATGGAAAAGGAAAAAAACATGAGAACATAGGAATTGCAATAATTACCGATTCAGAAAAAAAGGTAGACGGCGAATTTGATTGTTTTTGGACTGATACGCCGGCTAGCAAAGGCACGGAAAAGGGCAAATATCATCTGACGACTATTAAAATTAAAGGGATCAACCCAGCTGGATATGTTTTAGAATTTGAACAAATTCAAGATGTGCTGATATACCCGGCGAACAAATCAAATAAAATAACAACTTACGGTAATTGGATAAGGATTTGAAAAAACGGGTTTTAAGGATATCTGATATCTTTTAGAGAAAGACAGGATAGAGAAAGACAGAATACGGCTGTGAAAATTGTCTGAACGTAAGAAAAGAAGCGTTTGATTGTGGGAAAATTTCTAAAAAAAATCTTAGTGATTTTAACTTGTTTGGCAGTGACAAACTTAGTTTTGTTGGCTGTTTTATGTTTTAATCAAAACAAAAGATTAGAATATCTAGGAGAATGGACGTATTTGATGCACAGACAGGTGCACAAATATGGAGAGCTTTTATACGTTTCTATAGCATCTGATTACGATAACAATACTTCGGATATAGAACAGGTTGATAAAGCATTAAGAGATGGCGGAATGATTAAGATAAAGGCAAATTCTAATTTTATAAGCAATGTTATGCCTGGAGCGCAATCTTACGGAGCCTCTAATTCAAGCGGGAGCTATTACATTTATGGGGCTATAATCAATTACATTGCAAGTCGTGGATGGACTCTTGTTTCCGCAGACGGTCAGGACGACTTGTATTTTGTAAGATAAGGCATATTAGACTTTGTGATAATTAAGATCCGTTTTAGGTAATGTGTGAGGTTTTATGAAAAAAATTTTTATATTTAGTTTTTTTTCGGTTCTATTTCTGTTTTTCATGATTACATGTTCAAAGCATGGTTCCGGTTCTGAATCGTTTAGAATTGGAAGTCGAGGTCCGGCGGGGGGATATGTTTTTTACGATTGCGATGCGGATAATGAGAGCGGAAATGCGGATGGGTTGAAATCCTCAGAGTGCGGCTGGAGATACTTGGAAGCGGCTCCTGAGGATTTACTTGTAGAGTGTGTTTGGGGTGACGATGGAGAATTCGGGACAAAGACAGGAATTGGAGAAGGACGAAATAATACCAACATAATAGTGAATAATGCAAGCAATGAAAGCAAAGACAACGCCGCTATGGCGTGCGTGGTGTATGCCAGGGGAGGTTATTCAGATTGGTTCTTGCCGAGTTTGGATGAGCTTAAATTGATGTATGAGAATTTGAAAAAGAAAGGCATAGGAGACTTTAAAGACGTTTTGTACTGGTGTAGCAGTGAGTCCAGGGACAACTTCAACGGCTATGCGTGGATACAGTATTTCGGGAGTGGATATCAGGTCCCCAACGACCGGAACTACTACTACTATCATGTGCGTCCTGTGCGGGCTTTTTAATACCAATTTTTAACTATTTCAAGTGCACTGCGCCTTCGGAATCGGTGCATTTTTTTGTCTGTTTTGGATTTATGAGCTTGTCGGTTTCGGGTTTTTGTTTGATGATTTTTCCGGCTTGCAGTTTTGGTTTTTTGATTTGTGAATTTGCCGATTTGTGCTTGAATTTTGGCTTTATCTGTTTATCCCTTATATTTTTGAATTTTTGTCGGTTAAAATACATTTTAACTTTATCGTATGTGCTGTAAACTCTGAAACTTCATACAATCTTCACATAATTTGCTGGTTTTTGTGTTATTTTGACCCGAAAAATTTAATAAATTTCCAACTTCATATGGATTACTCAGGTGAAGAGTTTTTTTAAGCGGTGCTTTCGACTTTTTGAAGCGACCTGCTTAGTCGTTATTTAACCGACGGACGGATTCTAAAGCTTGTCGTTTTTTTACGGTTTTCAGGTTGTTTCCTTGAGGTCTAAGGTTCGCTTTTTGAAACTCAAATTATTCACTCGGAGGTCTCGTATGGCGGAGATTATTACGGAAATGACAAAGAAAAACTCCTTTAAGCGGAAGTATCTTAAACGGAACATCAAGGATTTTGTATTCACTGACTTATTCGGCATAAAAGAGTTTACTTTTGAACTTTACAAGGCCCTTCATCCTGAAGATACGCTTACAACGGAAGAGGATATCAGAAACATCACTCAGAAGTCTTCTTTTGTAAACAGCGAGTACAACGATTTAGGCTTCCTTGTTCGCGATAAGCTGATAATCCTTGTGGAAGAGCAGAGCACATGGTCGGAGAATATTCTGATAAGGATGCTCTTTTACATTGCGGAAACAATCAGGGAGTACGTGGCGGAAAAGAATCTTAATCTGTACGGCTCGGCTAAGGTTTCTATTCCGACTCCTGAACTTTATGTGATATACGCAGGGGATAAGAAGACAGATAAGGAAACAATCAGCCTGAAAGAGTCTTTTTTCGATGGAAAAGAAACTGACATTGATGTTAGAATCAGAATTATAAATACTACGAATAAGTCTCGTTGCAATAACAGGGCGGACATAGTGAATCAGTACCTGAAATTCGCACAGATAGAGAACGAGGAAGTGCGGAAAACAGGCAGGACGTTGGAGACATTGCAAAGGATAATCGCTCGGTGTGAAGAAGACGGGGTGCTGATAGAGTACTTTATGAGGAGGAAAGGGGAAGTGTTCAATTACTTCAAGGCGGCAATATCTGATGAAGAAGAGCTCAGAATGTATGAAAATCAAA
This sequence comes from uncultured Spirochaetaceae bacterium, assembly GCA_946410375.1. GTDB lineage: Bacteria > Spirochaetota > Spirochaetia > Sphaerochaetales > Sphaerochaetaceae > CAMKAB01. The sequence continues at coordinate 1,896 of CAMKAB010000001.1, read as the reverse complement.
TTCGCATGGAATCTCACGCTCGCGGTCTTGCTGAAGGCAGAGCCACTGGTCTTGCCGAGGGTAAAACAGAAGCCTATTCCGGTATTGCGAAAAATTTGAAATCTTTGGGGTATGATATGCCGGAAATCTGTAAATTGACGGGATTGTCCGAGGAAGAAGCGAAAAAATTTTGCAACTAGAGGAAAACGTTGTTTCCGAATATCTGAACCATACATTGAAGCGCTCGGATTTTACCGAAAGCGGTGGTGCTGTGAATTTTGCGGATATTTAACTCCGGTCGTACAAAATTATTTTTTACTGTAAAATATTATAAACTACAGTTTTTGTCTGAAAAGACAGAATACCAAGATTTTTGAAAAACTCCGAAATTGTTCTTCTTTTTTCACCAGGAAAATAATTACCGATATACAGCAGAGCATTTTCTTAAAAAGCAGTTTAAAAAAAACGGAACCGTGATTTCCTTTAAAAAAGGAATCTCAGTTCCGCAGTATTATTACTTTAATTTGTACGAACCTGGAAATTACTTCAACTTCCCTCTTTCATGGTTCTGAATTGACTTTAAGACCACCATTGTGAGTGCAAAGAGCGCAATCACGTTGGGAAGAACCATCAGGTTGTTGAACATGTCCGTTAGTTCCCAAACAGTATCATTCTGCAATTTCGTGCCTAGGAAGATGAAAAGTATTGCAATAATCTGGTAAATCACAATGCTCTTCTTACCGCAAAGCCAGTCCATATTTATCTTTCCGAAGAGGTTCCATGAAAGGATGGTTGAGAAAGCGAAGAAGAAAAGGCACACGGCTACAAAAGCGTTGCCGAAAGTACTGCCGAAAACTGTTCCGAACGCAGTCTGCGCAAGATTCGATTTTCCGATTACGTTCGTAATGTTTCCTACGTACCCGCCTTCAAGAATTCCGCCCTTTGTGTAAAGAGTGGAAATGATTACAAGCGCATTCAACGTGAGCACCACAAATGTGTCGATGAATACTCCGATCATAGCCACAACTCCCTGTTCGTGCGGTTCCTCAACATTTGCAAGCGCGTGCGCATGCGGAGTGGAACCCATACCTGCCTCGTTTGAGAAAAGACCTCGCTTCGCACCCTGACTTATGGCGATTTTTATTGCTGAACCGAAACCTCCGCCGATAATCGCTTCCGGCTTAAAGGCGTATTTAAAAATCATGCCGAAAGTTGCAGGGATGTATTTTATTCTTACACAAAGAATTATAAGCGCACCGAGAATGAAGAGCGCAGCCATTATCGGGACGATTTTCTCCGTTACCGATGCAAGGCGTCTCTGTCCTCCTACGAAAATGATGAAGCAGAGAAGGGCTAAAACGGTTCCGGTTACGTACCACGGAATGTTGAATGCGTTCGTTATTGTTGATGAGATTGAGTTGCTCTGAACCATAGCACCCATAAAACCGAGGGCCAGAATTGCGGCGATAGCGAACCATGTGGCGAGCGCTTTACCGAACCCTGTTTTGAAAATACTCGTTATATAGTACACAGGACCGCCTCTGAACTCTTCGTCTTCTCCTTTTACGCGGGTGATCTGAGCAACGGTGGCTTCGCTGTAAATAGTCGCCATACCGAAAAACGCGATAACCCACATCCAGAAAATCGCCCCGGGACCGCCGGTTAGGATTGCTCCTGACGCGCCAACGATGTTTCCGGTTCCGACCTGCGCCGCAATAGCCGTTGCGAGGGCCTGATAGCTGGACATGCCTGACTTGTGTTTTTCTCCATTCAGTTTAATGTCGCCTAAAACCTGTTTGATACCCTTTCTAAAGTACCTTATTTGAACGAAACGGGTTCTAATCGTGAACCAAAGACCGATTCCTACCAGCATGATTACCAGAATGTAATTGGAAAGGTAGGTGTTAACATTTGAGA